>JAYELD010000127.1 GCA_034717215.1 Caldisericota bacterium | reverse complement strand
AGAATATTCTACCGACTATGGAAGGTGTTAATTATGAGAAAGCAAGAATTATTAAAGAAAAAACGGAGATCTACCTGTATGAAAAACTACTTTTAGGGTGTTGACTTTATCACAGTATCTGGCACCAAATAAACAATAAAAAAATGGCCATGCTCTTGTATCCGACTACCCTCTCCTAGCGGTATGACAGCAAAAAGCTCCAGTGAGATATTCCTACGGCACATGCTACACCCTCTTACCGCTGCTTCTTTCCAGATCTCACGGGGTTCAAGGGTTCACATTGCGCAGGGTCCCACCTTCAACACTTTTTAACTGACTCCAGCCTAACAAAAGATAGGCCTCGTACAAGTTTTCAGCCCCGGTATAGCAGATTCCGGGTTACAGGGCACTGCTAGCTCCCCACTTTAGCACAGCCATTATATTATAACAAAAATTTGAAATTACTCTATGGGTTATTTTCAGGAAGTTTCAACAAAGGAAACAGTAAACTAATTTCCTTGCCTTTCTCTACCTCAACAGTTGTGGAAAAAGGCAAATACCCATCTTTTTCAACCCTCACTTCGTAAATATTAGGTTCTATGTCAATTGCAGTGTGGGGAGTAGTACCTACTAAAACATTGTTAATATAGAGATTAGCACCTGTTGGTACAGAATCAATTGTTAAAAAGGTGTCTGCTTTTTTAAGTGTAATTTTTCGATTTGTGGTTTCACCCTTTATGGTCTCAATTTCTTCCTCATATGGCGTATAGCCATCTTTTTTTATGGAAAGCTTATATTTCCCCGGATCGATATTTTTAATTTTTATTGGCGTTATACCCTGTTCTTCATTATTTAAATAAACTTTTGCTCCCTCAGGGTCACTCACAATATCAATAGCACAGTATTGTGCTAAAAGTTCCGCGTCTATTTGTAAAATTTTGTATTCTTCTACATCTATTTCTTTTGACCAGGTGGTAAAATTTTCTTTCCTCACTTCGATAAAATGTTTACCATATAAAATATCTTCAAGTTTGATAGGTGTAAATCCCTTCTTTGCACCGTCAACATATACTTCGGCTTCTGTTGGATAAGATGTTATTTCAAGCGTAAATGTCGTGTGGCTGAGATTAGCAATAATAAGCTGTTTTAAGTTGTTTTTATCTAATTTTCGCTCAAAGATTTCTGTTTCATATCCTTCTTTTTTAACCTCAATTTCATACATACCCAACTTTAACCCTGATATCGTAAGAGGAGTTGCGCCTCTTAAAACACCGTCAACATAAACATCAGCACCTTTTGGGTATGAATCAATTGTAATAGCACCTGAGGCATTTGCGTTTAAAGAAACAATAAACCAGATCGCAATAAAAACAATTATTAAAAAAGCGATAATAAGCAGTATTTTTCCTCTTTTATCCATTGTTTGACTCCCAACGGGAAATAAACTCCCATATAGAATTTGCTACTTTTTCCGAGGCGGCAGTCCCGTCCACCACAACAAATCTCTTATTCTCTCTGGCAAGCTCAAGATACCCTTTTCTCACTTTGTCTAAAAAATCAATTCCGCCTCTCTCTATTCTGTCCTTTTCGGCAAGTCTTCTAAGTCCAATTTCAGGCAGGATATCTACGATGAATGTCAGATCGGGTTTTACCCCGGAAAGGATATTTTGATGAACAAAATTAATAAAATCAATAGGAACTCCGCGCCCAAAACCTTGATAAGCAACCGATGAATCAGCAAATCTGTCCGAAATAATAATTTTACCCTTTGACAAAGATGGTATAATAATTTTTTTAGCGTGCTCCTTTCGGTCTGCTGCAAAAAGCAAAAATTCCGATACTGAATTCATATTATCATTTAATAAAATCTCCCTGATTTTCTTACCTAAGGGAGTCCCTCCGGGTTCTTTAGTAAACACAACAGGACGATTCAGCTGATCGAACCGATCTTTAAGAAGCATTGCCTGAGTTGATTTCCCGCTTCCATCAATTCCTTCAAATGTGATAAATAAACCTTTCATCTTGCCTTCCTTTTCTTTGAATAAATTATTACCCTTCTATTAGGTTCAAGCCCTATCACTTCACTATTTAGCCCAAACCGGGCAATAAACGCCTGTTCTTCATCTCTTACTGTTTTATTTCCTGGAGGAAGCTCTACGCTTCCACCATTTCTCAGCACGCCTTGAATAATTTCTTCCAATTTTTCATAATCGATAACTACTTCCTTCAGTTGTTTTTTTCTTGTTCTCCTTAAAAAATCTTTAATATTTTTTAACGTATTTTTTTCAAGGATTTCCACTGGAATATCCATTTTTTGTGCTACTTCTAATATTTCTTTTTTCTTCATTAGTTTTTCTTTACTCACAAGAATAATATCAGCCCTGCCTATGTCCTTTACAACATGCATCGGCGCCCGTACCGAACGAATTCCCCTTTCAAGATAGCTCGTATTAATGCACAAAGGGAATATCGCCGTGCTTACTTCTTTTAGTACTGTAATTGTAAGGTCTTTTTTTTCGGTTAAATCTTTTTTCCCCGAGAGGCTGCTTATCGTTTTGATTTCAGGAGTTATAATAAATCCCCTCAGCAATGCATCAACCGTGTCGGCAAGGTTGCTATAAATGGCAAAAACTCCTCTCTCCCTTAACTCGATAAGTATGTCAAAAGTTGGGGGAGATTTTCTTTCAAGAATTGTCTTTTGCGTACCTCTTCTATCTGCCTCTTCATCCCCGAGTGTCACTGCAGTGATACCGCCTATAAGGTCCTGAAGAGTAGGATTTACAAGAAGATTTTCGATACTTGTTCCATGCGCAGTTCCTATTAGTCTCACGCCACGCTCTGCAATTGTTCTGCATGCTTTTGCCTCTTCAGAACGCCCTATTTCATCAATTATTATTACTTCCGGATAATGGTTTTCAACAGCTTCTATCATCACATCCTCTTGCCCTCGGTCAAAAGGAACCTGCATTCTTCGTGCACTGCCAATACCCGGGTGCGGAATATCGCCATCACCTGCAATCTCATTAGATGTGTCAACAACAATAACCCGTCTACCAAGTTCTTCACTAATAACCCGAGCAGCCTCGCGCAAAAGAGTTGTTTTTCCAACACCCGGCTTACCAAGAAGTAAAACATTTTTATCACCTTTTATAATATCACGTATCGGTTCCATTGTTCCATAAATTGCCCTTCCTACTCGAGAGGTAAGGCCAATGATATCCCCACGCCGATTTTTCACGGCAGATATTCTATGAAGCGTGCGTTCTATACCGGCACGATTATCCTTATCAAAATCACCTACATGTGATATAACAAAATCAAGTTCTTTTTTTGTTACAGGATCCTCCATGAGATAAACAGTCTTATCCGGAAAACGAGCTTCAGGTTTTCTGCCAAGATCCAAAACGATTTCAATCAGTTTGTCAAAATCGCCAATCGATTGCAGTGCTTCTCTTATAGCAAGAGGGAGTATCCCCAAAAAAACTTCTTTTTCAAAACTTTTTTGCTCGTCCATGTTTTTGTTCATTTCTTATTCTGCCTGCACCAAAAAAAAGTTTCTATCTCTTTCCTCACATCATCCATGTCTCCAAACAAACTAAAAAGCTCATATTTATCTGTGTCGATCTGAATAACAGGGGCTATTTTAAATTCACTCATCCAGCGATTGTACTGCTCATTAAGTTTTTTGATATAAGATCTGTGAATATTTTTTTCGTACACCCTTCCACGCTCTTTTATGCGTTCCATCAGCGTAGGAACAGATGTTTTCAGGTAGACAACCAAATTGGGAGGAGTAAGCGTCTCTACTATAAGGTCGTACGCACGTTTATATATTTCGTACTCCTTCCTGGAAAGCACAATTCTGGCAAATACTTCGGCATCCTCATAAATTGTTCTATCCAACAAAAGGTACTGTGCATTTGCTTCTGCTATTTTTTGCATTCTTGCTCGTTCTGTAAGAAAGAACAACTGTGAATAAAATGCCCATTTCTTTGAATCTTTATAAAAATCTTTCAGAAACGGATTTTTTGCTTCTGGCTCAAGAACAGATTGAAAATGCCATTTTTCTGATAGGTGTTTAGTCAGTGTAGATTTCCCTGCACCTATATTCCCTGCAATTGCTATGATAAATTTTGGCTTATTCACACCCTTATCCTTTGTTCGATGAATCTAAAAGGAAGCGATGAATGAGATAAAAGTTGTATATGAAATTCTTTCTCATTCATCTTGTTTCTAAGTACTTTTTCCTTAATTGCCATAATAAAATTAAGTCCTATAACACCCTTTAAGCTTTTTCCATTTTCAGTAATAATACTATTAATAAACCCATCTTTATTAAGAATAATTCTGTCTTCTTCGATAATCTTTTTAAATTCCTCAACCCCTATTCTGTTGTTAAACAGTTCATTCTCAATAAATGCCTTGAGTAGTATACTGTACTGGTCATATAAAAAAGCAAGTTCAAACTCATCCCCATACTCATTTTTTAATCGACTGCTCATCACTTGCTTGACATAAATTTCCCAACCCGCGTTAAAAAAGGGATTCACAAAAAAAGCTCTAAATTGAGATTTTTTTCTTCTTTTGATTTCGGATTCGTAACTTTTTCCCGGGTACCCAAGAGAAACAAGTTTAAGCACAAGTGCAGGAAGCGTCATCTGGGAAGTAAATATCAAAGGGATAACTGTATGGGTATCAAATGGTCCGACAGGAATAATGATGCCAGGACTAATTCCTTTAACAAAATCAAATACTCTATTCTCACTTTGTAGTATAAGTTTAAACTCTACGGAAAGATCTGTCTGCCCAAATATGCTTTCACCTGTGCTCTTAATATGATCAAAAATTGCAGATACCTGCTCAATCGTAAATAGCTTCTTTTTGTCCAATACATCCTTAATAGTATCGCTACACGACTGAGAAATCTTTATCGATCGGGCTTTTTTCCCAATGCGCTCGTGTAAAGTGGAAAGTCGGTTCTTCAAATTGACTCGAACCTCGCTTAATGGAGAATTTCCCATATATTCTCTCTTCAGTTCTTTTACAAAACTTAAGCTTCTATTTTCCGGAAAAAGAGTAATATTATCAATAAAATTCAGCATTTTTCCTATTTCGCCAAGCGCTTCCACCTTTGCTGTTTTAAAATCGTCTTTGCTGTCTCCATTGCTTTTTCCCAAAAGATAGCCACTAAATTCATCAACAAATGTATTTAAAAATTGCAATTCTTTAAGTGCTGCCGCTTTTTCAAGGTAATTTGAAAATTGCAGGTTTTCCTCAATCCCTTTACGCATTGACTTTATTGCAGATAGCCTGTCAAGAAAATTTTTGCTTCGCACATTAAAGGGCGCATGAGAACCAAAAGCAGAATAAAGCAAGCCATCTTTAATTGTAGAAGTATACATCAGTGGATTTATTTCATATTCTTTTTCGTTTGCCACCCAATTGAGCTCGCTATCAACTCGCTTTTCAAGCAACAAATAATCAAGTTTTCTTCCCTTTTTTACTTTTATTTTTGAAAGAAAGAGTTTTTTCTTGATGCTTTTAAGTTCAGCTGTCCAGCTATCAAAATCCATTTTATCAAAGCTGCCAAATTTATAATCATATCGGTGTATTCCTAATTTAGTAGCTTTTACAGAAAATCTATACAAAAACTCTTCAAAATATTCTTCAAATATTTTATCCAGTGCTGAATTAAAGTTCATTTGTTATATTTACCTCGCCATTAATATTCATTATGTTAAGCATAAGCTTGTAGGCAACATTGGTTGCGCTTTCCTTTGATTCAAAATTTACTTCCACAGGAAATCTGTTTTCTGAAATTTTAATTTCCATATTCCCATTCTCCCAGGCAAAATAAATCACATTATTCTCAACCTTTATTTCGTTAGGGAGGTCAGCTGGAAAAATTAAAGTCAATAATTCTTGTATTGGAATAAATACTATATTTCTCTCATAAAGAGCCTGTTTCTCTTCAGCGGTAAGTGGCCCTTCAACAAGTAGATTGTCGTCGCTTTTATACATCTGGCTATCAATAGACCATATTTTCATGTCGGAACCCGAAAAATCACCATTGCTTTCAAAAAAGAAATTTTTCCCGTCACATTTAGCTACAAATTCTTGACTTTTGCTATTCTCTCCAGAAACAGTTAAGTAATATTCATACTCATAGCTTGATACCCCGTCAAAAATATCAAAAATCTGTCCTTGAATCTCCTCATAGCTAGCGGTATCCAAAAAAATTCTTGCACTTGAATAAAATATCGCAAATGGCAATTGCACAGTTTTTTCATTGTAACCAAGGCGAAAAAGCTTCACTTTCTCAGGAAATGCCGTTCTAAAAAAAGATAAATTTCCCTGATAATTTGTATAGTAATTGCTTTTGCCCCTTGTCGCAGAGGCAAAAGCAATTGGCTTCCCATCATCCTTACTGTATATTGCTATCCTACTGAAGGAACAACCAATCAGAAGCAAACATAAAACAACTAATAAAATAAATTTAATACTGACTTTTTTCATACTTGCTCGGGTTGAAACTCATCAGGAACCACAAGATTCATTATGTCCCGGTAAACCCATCTCATAAATCTTTTGTATCGATTGTCAATGATGATTTCAGATTCATTTTCTTCCATTAAATTTGTCTTTAGTTTAATCAAATACTGTCTTTTTTTAAGAGA
>JAYELD010000126.1 GCA_034717215.1 Caldisericota bacterium | reverse complement strand
CTTCGCCTTTCTTCCCAGTGGTTCTATTATTATTCACACGTTACTCCCTTAAAGCTTCTTCTATGTATTGGTGATGGCCCATAGAGCTTTACAAGTTCTCTATGTCTTCTCGTAGGGTATCCTTTATGCGTGCCTAGTTTGTATTCAGGATATCTTTTCCCGAACGAATACATCATTCTGTCTCTTACTACTTTTGCAATGATCGAGGCAGCACTTATTTCAAATATTTTGTTATCTCCCTTAACTATCGCTACCTGTGGATAAGGAATATCAGGGATTTTAAAAAGCCCGTCCACAAGTACTATTGCATTTTCTAACGGAGAATTGAAATGATAAAAATAGCAAAGTTCAAGAGATTTAATCGCCCTTTCCATGGAAAGAAGCGATGCATTGAGAATATTAAATTGATCAATTTCTTCGGAGCTTGCTATTCCTACTCCAAACGCAATGCTTTTTTCTTGTATTGAACAAAAAAGAATTTCTCTTTTTCGTTTGGATAGGATTTTTGAATCTTTTATTCCATCAATTCGTTCTTCTATAATTACTGCTGCCGATACAACTGGCCCTGCTAATGGACCTCTCCCAGCTTCATCTACTCCAATAATCTTAAGGAGTTTCTCCGCTGTACGCATTAAGATTTTCTATGTGATTAAAAGGCCAATACACAATAACGGCCTTTCCTACAATACTTTTCACAGAAATTGGCCCAAAATAACGTGAGTCCATGCTTACGCTTCTATTATCTCCCATAACAAATACATAACCGTCTCTGATTTTTTCTGGTCCGTAGTCTTTTAATATGGACGAGTAAACATAAGGCTCGTTAAGAACCTTTCCATCTATATATACAGTATTCCCTTTTATTTCTATCGTTTCTCCGGGCAACGCAATAATTCTTTTTATGTACTTATTTTTGCTGTCAATTGGAGGAGTAAATATCACCACTTCTCCTCTTTTTGGAGAACGAAGTTTATAAGAAATTTTATCCACAAGAACAAGGTCATCAGGAGAAAGCGTATCCACCATGGACGTCATTTCAATGCGATATGGTTGTGCAATAAATGATCTTACCAAAAATGCTACAACAAAAGCCAGTACAATTATTATAATCCAGCTTTTCAACTCTTTGCTCATTTATTTTTCTTTTTTTCTTTAACTACTTGCGCCTTTCCTACCCTATCTCTTAAATAGTACAGCTTTGCCCTTCGGACGCTACCTCTCTTTTTTACCTCAATCTTTTTTACCATTGGAGAATGAAGAGGAAATACTCTTTCTACTCCCACTCCGTATGAAAGCTTTCTTACAGTAAATGTCTCATTCATGCCGCCATGCTTCCTCGCCAGCACTGTGCCCTTAAATATCTGAACTCTCTCTTTTTCTCCTTCTTTAATTCTCACATGGACTTTTACTGTATCGCCTACATTAAAATCAGGAATATTTCCTTTCAAATATTCTTTTTCAATTTCTCTAATTCTTTCCATTACCCGTCAACTCCTTTTGCCTAAAAATAACATTAATTCAATCTATTATAACGATTTCTTATAATTTAGCAATATATTGAGCATTAAAATGATGCAAAATAAATTATTGGTTTATTGTGAATTTTATGGCATCTCTCTTTTTCTTGTTTTTAAATCACCTGTCACCCACTTTTGAGTTGTTATATTATTTTTTAAATTTATTTTGAATTATCTTAGCTTGAATTTTTTCTGCGCATATATGGTTAGAGCTAAAACTAAAAGAGAATTAGTAATAATAGCAATCAAGAATGAATTAAAATAATTAAAACTTTTATCTATAAAAACAATTTTCAAAACTTTAAATGCCCAAAAATTTGGAAATACGTAAAGCATCCATTCAAGTTTATAAGGAACAAACACAGAAGCAATAGATATAGCTATTACTACAGATGACAGTGTTTTTATAAGCACAATTGACGAGTTCTGGTTATTTGCAAATATTCCAATTAAAAATCCAGCTGCAACACCGAAAAGACAAAATGGAATAATTAATACCAATAAATTGACCGCATTAAACGCAAACCTCCACATGATAAAAGCAACTACAAAAGAAAAAACAAATGAATAGAAAACAGAAGCAGCAGCTTTTTCAAAAAGATACTTTCCTGTAGTTAGTGGGGATACGGCAAGTGATTTTATTGCCTTACTTTCTTTGTCCCCAACAATCATTAACCCCATAATGGCCCCGCCCATAATAATAATGATGACAAGTATACTTACCTCGAGCACATTTCTAATAATGGATCTATTGACATCCAAAGATTGTATTTCTATCGGCATTATAGGCGTACTCTGCGAAGCATTGTCAATGATCATTCCGGGTAATGATTTTAAATAATCTTCCTCGTTTCCTTGCAATATTACTTCAAATTCTCCATCACGATAAATGATACCAGGTACGTCATCGGACATTAATACTCTCTGCTCTAGTTTACTAAATGAATTGAAAGATTCTATGGTACCATACTTTTCAAGCTCGATAGTAAAACTATGCGGCACACTATTATCTACAGCAAACCTTAGCTTTGGACTGTCAAGGGAGGGTGCAAAAAGAAGGATTAATATCGCCATAACAATAGGCGCAACTATTATATATGTTAAAAGCTTATCCCTGAATGCGTTGGTTATATCTTTTTTAATGAGGCTTATAAATTTTCTCATGATGACCGTCTCCTCCCGAACAGTATTCTTTTTGATGTAAAATAAACAAGCGCCAATACGCCAGCCAGTTCAACTGCAAGTAATAATGATACACTCCAGATTTCTTTGCTTTGCGCTGAAGATATAATGTTTTTTATTTCAAACATAATAGGATAGGATGGGATGTATTTGAAGAACGGCACAGAAAATGATGGTTGGAAATAACTAATTACAGGTATCGCAATGACAAGAGTAAATGCAATAAGAACATACATAAATTCAGTTAATGAATTATAAAACTGGCTTAATAGCATGCCTAAAGACGAAATAAGTAATGCAGACAATGTCACAATTACAAAGTAGTGCCAATAATTCATGTGAAATCCAACAGTTGCTACACCAAGAATAAGAGAAAGTGCAATGGCTAAAGATGAATTAATAACAACCTTTGATGTAATGTATCCAAATACATTTATAGGGCTTATTCGATAGGCATTAATAATTCCTTCGTTTTTATCCTGGAATATCATAGCTGCAATAAGATAAAAACCTAAAAAAAATACATCCAGAGCAATCAAAGGTGGTATCATAGATTTATTGAACGGCAGTTTTTCAGTAGATTGTGGTTCCAGCACTGTATATTTGAAGGATGCAGGAGAATATACTCCTGTTAGCTTTTTTGTAAGTAAATTGATCGTCGTGGTTATTAAATTAAGAGTGGCTTCATCCTCATATCCTTGTTTCACAATTATTACTCTATTATCTTCAAAAATGACTCCTACTCCGTTGCTTTTAGTTAACATTGATGTTAGCTCTTCTTCAGACTTGGTTGCCTCTATTTTAATAGCATTACCTTCATCGCCTTGAGCATTTAAGAAAGTAGCTATTCTTGTATTGCTGGTTCTATCTAAAATATAGGTATTTATCTCGGTATTCAATTTTTCAGGAAGCACAAAGTTGATAATAACGGTAAGTAGTATAGCAAGAATAAGGGTTAGCAAAATAAACTTGCCCCTGAGCGCCATTGTATAATCAACTTTAAGTAAGGTCCACAATTTTTTCATCTTTATATCAAACCTCTACCGGTCACCTTTATAAAAATCTCTTCAAGGGTGGCTTCTTTTGAATGCATTGTAATTATTTGATGATTGGCAATTATGTTCTGCAACTTGCTTTTGTCATCTTTCTTTTCCAAAAAAAGCAACTCTTTATGTACATGTTCGTTCATTTTGTATTCGACTTCTACTGATTTACTTCCATATTGAAGCTTTAAATTTTTAGGCGTATCTATGGTAACTATTTTGCCTTCGTTTATAAAAGCAACTTCATCACACAACTCTTCTGCCACAAACATATTATGTGTGGCAAGAAATATTGTTGTCCCTTTTTCTTTTTCTTTCTGGATGACCTGTTTAATATTTTTTGCCGTGGTTGGGTCTAATCCTGACACTGGTTCATCTAAGTACAATATTTCCGGATTGTTAATTAGAGCCCTAGCAAAAACAGCCCTTTGCTTCATACCTTTTGAATAATATTCAGTGCGTTTGTTTGTGATATCTTTAAGCCCAACAAGGTCCAACAAAAAATTGGGATCCACAGTAGGCACTGAAAATAGACCTGCAAAATACTTTAGATTTTCATAACCGGTTAGTTTGCCGTAAAGGTTGGGGAATTCAAACGAAACACCTATTTTGTTGTAAAAATCATCTTTTTGTTCTTCTATACTTTTCCCCTGGTAAAGTACAGTTCCTCCTTGTTGTTTCAGTAAACCCGTAAGGATTGCTTGGACGGTAGTTTTGCCTGCCCCGTTTGGGCCGAGAAAACCAAATATTTCCCCTTTGCTAATTTTAAACGAGATATGATCAATAGAAAAAGCATCTTTTTCAGAATACTTAAAATATAAATCTTTTACCTCAATCATGTCGCCTCCTTTTTATTTTTAGAGTATTCTAATTTATGTTATTTTCTCCTGGAACCAGCCTTCCTTTTTCATCGCTTCCATTGAGACTTTGTTGCTCTGGCCGTCTCCCCTTGCAACAAAAACACCCACATTTTCCCCAACTGCTTCGGATATTTCTGCAACGTCTCTATGCTTAAATCCCGGACAGAGAAGAATTGAGTGAATACCTTCCTCTTCTACAGATTTTTTGCATGCTTCAATGGCTTGCTCTTGATTCTTCACAACTGCCACAAAGAGATTATAACTAGGCGTTTTTATTACACACCTGTGTTTTTCTAATTCTGCATCTGGAGCATGAGCAATAAAAACTGCTTTAAATGCCATTTCTATCATCTCCTTTTTTTATAATTCTTAATATTTTAGCATATCTTTTAAAAAAAAGAAAAAAATTGCCCTTCATCATCTATTAAATGACAAAGGGCAAGATTATAAAACACTCTATTGGTCTATTGGTAAATAGAAATCTTACGATTTCCACAAACCGTGTATGTTGCAGCATGCTCTCGCTTCAACTTTTTCGTCTTTTATTTCAAATTCCACTTCCGGCTTATCTTCCGGATTTAGGAACTTTTTATAATTCCTGCCATCTGCTACTATTTCTATCCACTCGATATAATGATTTTCTTCCATTGGGTGAGGGGTGTTTTCTCCTACTTTCACAATGTAAGCATTACCCTCTCTTTTAATGAAGGGAACATGCTTCTCTGTTGAAGAATCTGCTGTTTTCTCCTTAAGCAGAGTCATCGGCTGTCCGCAGCAAACTAATTCTCCTTTACCTGGATGCATTACTTCCACAATATTTCCGCATATTTCACATTTATATACTTGCATTCTCTCTGTCATTTTACACCTTCTTACTTTATTTTTTTATGGCACAACCACCAGTCAAAACATTCAAATTCTCCTTTTTTCGCCCTTTCAAATCTTTCTTGTGCGGTTTTCACATCAGTGGCAGGTGATATTATTACATGGTCTTTTAATATTTCATTATTTGGCCAGTTTGCAGGCATTGCCACACCTTCTTTGTCTGCTATCTGTAACGCTTTTACCATCCTCAGAAACTCATCCATATTTCTCCCCAATTCCTGCGGATAGTATAGAATTGCTCTTATTGAACTTTTGGGATCAACGATGAACACTGCTCTAACTGTGTTTGTACCCTTACTCGGATGAATAATACCAAGAGTTTCGGCAACTCTCCCTGTATCTGCAATTATTGGAAATTGGATTTCTACATTCATATTATCTTTTATCCATTCTTCCCATTTCATATGAGAAAATACCTGATCCACACTTAGTCCAATTAATTCACAATCTAATGCCTTAAATTTGTCATATCGTTGTTGAAATGCTACAAACTCTGTAGTGCATACCGGGGTAAAATCTGCAGGATGAGAAAACAAGATAAACCATTTACCTTTAAAATCATCCGGCAACTTTATCTTGCCATGCGTGGTTTGCACCTCTATCTCTGGAAATTTCTCTCCCAATAACGGCATTCTTTCTTCCATTTTTATACCTCCTATATTTTTATTAAATTTATATACAGCTTTCCCATACCCCATGGATATTACAAAAGGCAAGTGCACAGAAAACCTCAAATTTTTTTATACCTACAATTCTATCCACACAATACAATATGGTGTTCTATTTTTTCTTTTCCCTTTACCTCCTTTCTTCCAAATCTTCCAATATAGCCTCAAGGTCCTCCTCGTGCTCTACCTCATCCTCAAGAATCTCTTCTGCCATGCGATAGGTAACAGTATCTTTATCTTTGGTAAAAGCCAGTAGTTCATTGTATGCTTCAATTGCACACTGTTCACCTTTTATGTTTTGTTTGAGTAGATTTTCTACATGAGTATTTTCTGGTGCATCATAACCGCAATTGGTCATTTGATACCAATCCTCTGGTTTCAGAATGGGTATACCGCCAAGCTGGATTATCCTATCGGCAAGCATGCCGGCATGCCTCAGCTCATCCCCTGAGTGTTCCTCAAGTTCTGCAACTACCTGTCCCCTCATATTACCTCTTGCCACTTTTGCTCCTACCCAA
>JAYELD010000125.1 GCA_034717215.1 Caldisericota bacterium | reverse complement strand
TTACAGATGAGTATTCTACAATTTTTCCCATATAAGCTACTACGACGGTATCTGCCATTTCAGCAACAAGGGCAAGGTCATGTGTGATAAAAAGAATAGCTGTTTCAATTTTTTTCTGCAAACCTTTCATTAGTTCTAGAATTTGTGCTTGAATCGTTACGTCAAGTGCGGTTGTTGCTTCATCAGAGATAAGGAGATCTGGATTGCAAGACACTGCCATAGCAATCATTGCCCTTTGTCTCATTCCACCGCTCATCTCATGCGGATATTCGTTGAATCTTTTTTCAGGGTCAGGGATGCCTACAAGATCAAGCATTTCTATTGTTTTTTTTCTTGCTTCTTCTTCATTTACACCCTGGTGTATAAGAATTGCTTCCATAACTTGATTTCCGATAGTATATACTGGATTTAATGCGGTCATTGGCTCCTGAAATATCATTGCTATTTCTGAACCTCTAATTTTTCTCATTTCTTCTTCACTTTTTTTAAGAAGGTCTTCTCCTTTAAATATTATTTCTCCCCCCGCATTTTTACCGGGTTGATCTACTAATCTAAGAACTGAAAGCGATGCTACACTTTTGCCGCACCCGCTTTCTCCTACGAGACCCAAAACTTCGCTTTTATGAAGTTTTAGATTTATACCATCAACTGCTTTTACTATTCCATCATCCGTGTAGAAGTATGTTTTTAAATCTTTTACTTCTAATAAAAGTTCTTTTTCCATTTTTTTCACCTCTACCTATAAAGCCTTGGGTCTAATGCATCACGCAGGCCATCACCTAAAAAGTTAAATGCAAGTGTGGTTATCAAAATTGCGATTCCAGGCCACCACATAAGCCAGGGAGCAGTAAGCATAAAGGTTTGGGCTCCATTTAACATGTTGCCCCAGCTTGGAGTAGGTTGTCTTATTCCCAGCCCTAAGAAAGAAAGTGTTGCTTCATAAATGATGTTACCGGCAATCGCAAGAGTGGAAGCAACAATTACAGGAGCCATTGTGTTGGGAAGAAGGTGTACAATCATTATTCTTGCTGGGCTTTCTCCTATCGCTTTTGCTGCTTCTGTAAACTCCTGTTCTTTCAGGGAAAGCACTTCTCCTCTTACCAACCTTGCTACACCCATCCAACTAAAAACTGAAATGATAAATATGATTGCAGCGAGCGATCCGCGAATTACTGAGGCTAAAACAACCATTATAGGAAGAACAGGGATGGAAAGCATAAAGTCCGTGAAACGCATAATAAGCATATCTGTTATGCCACCAGAATATCCTGCTATTAATCCAAAAAATAGGCCTATTGATGCTCCTACAAAGCTACATATAAATCCTACTGCAAGAGAAACGCGTCCTCCATATAGTATTCTTGACCAGGCATCTCTTGCCATGTTGTCTAATCCCAATGGATGCCCGGGTCCTGGAGGTGCAAGTTCTGGGCGTGCAGTCCAGGGAACAGATTTTATATATGTGTAAGGGTCGTTTCCAAATGAAAGTGGTTTTGCTAATATTACTACTAAAATTAAAATTCCAAGTATAACGAGTGCTATCATTGCAAGATGATGTTTTCTAAGTCTCTGGAATACTTTTCTCCAGTAACCGTAGGTTTCTGAAGTAGTTGTTCCGCCGTCTACGTATGTGTTTTTTGCCATGGCATCCTCCTAACTGTACCTTATTCTTGGGTCAACAACTGCATACAATATGTCCGCAATGAAATTTCCAAGCACAACTAATACTGCAAAAATCGTTATGAGAGCCATTGCAACAAATACATCCTGAGACATAACTGCTTTAAAAGTGAGTCTTCCCATGCCATCGATTGCAAAGACTGTTTCGGTTATCATTGCTCCGCCAATCAAGATTGGGAATGACAAGCCTATCAGTGTAATAATCGGTATAATTGCATTTCTGAATGCATGTTTATAAATTACAGTTCTGCTATCTACTCCCTTAGCTCTTGCTGTCCTTACATAATCTTGATGTTTTACTTCAAGCATAGAAGATCTCATATAACGAAGCCATGCTCCCATTTGGAATACTACAAGTACAAAGATAGGTAGAGCAAGGTGCCATGCAGTATCTATGAATTGTTTTATTTTTGGAGCCTCACTAAATTCAACGGGCATACCTTGTACTATAAGAAAAGCAGAATGCGCACCTGCTGCAGGGAACCAGTGAACCCTTACAGCCAGAAGATACATTAGCATAATGCCAAACCAGAATGTTGGCATCGACATACCGAAAAATGCAAAAAATGTTAAGGCATAATCTGAAATTGAATATTGGTGAAGTGCAGAATAAATTCCTAATGGTATTGAAATAACGACAGCCAGAATCATTGAAGTGGCGGAGAATGCTATTGTTATGGGGATCCTTGACTTTACTACTTCCATTACATTCCTGCCCGGTGCTAATATTGATAGACCCCAGCCTGCTTTTGGATAGATAAAATCTTTTAACCAGTATATAAATCTTATGACAAGTGGTTCATCCCAATGCCATATATGCCTTAGTCTCTGTATGTCTTCTGGGCGGACATGAGGATTAATGATTAATGTTGCAAATGGGTCTCCCATTTTAGATACGAGCCAGAAGCTGACAAATGCAATAGCAAACAGAACCGGTATCAATTCTAAAGCGCGCCTTATCAAATAATTTTTCATCTGCGTAATTCCTCCTATTATGCAATTATTAAAGAGGGGAAGACTGTAGTCTTCCCCTCTTTATAACTACGATCTTCTTATCTTTTTATCTCTATTTCTCCCAGTACCAGTATTGAGCATTGTATGAACTTGGTGTTATAGCATTGAGGTCATACTCTTCGGTGCCTATGAGCCCTTTACGAATCGCCCAGACTGATACATGCAAGTTGAGGTAAAGCTCCGGAAGCTCGTCATAAACGATAGCCTGTATTTTCTTTGAGGCATCGATTCGAACAACATCATCAACCGAATCATTACAAATTGTTAACCATTTATCTAATTCTGCGTTGCTAATGTGTGTATAGTTCTGACCAGCCCAGCCGGTTTCTTCGGTAGGAATTTGGTTGGTGTGATAAAGTGTGTATGAACAAATTCCAGCTGGATCTGAGCCCCACGCAAATAGAGAAGCTTGGAAATTGCCGTCATACCAGGTGTCAATCATTGGGCCCCAGGCTTGAGGTACGTAACTTCCGGAAATTCCGAGATTATCTTTCCAGTATTTAAGGCAAAATTCAATTTCTTGTTCACGCACTGCATATCCTGCTGGGCCCGAAATATCAATAGTAACTTTCTTTCCTTCTGGATTAATTAAAGCGCCGCCGCTGTCCCAGGTATATCCTGCTTTTGTAAGTATATCTCTTGCTTTTGCAGGGTCATATGGATACATGCCAATAAGGTCTTTATTAAACGCAGTCATTCCCCCTGGCATTGGCCCGTATGAAAGATCTCTCTTACCACTAAATATTTTTCTGCTCATTTCTTGTCTGTCTAATGCAAACATCAACGCTTTACGAAGGTTCACATCTTTCATGAATTCGTCATCAAGGTTTAAAGTAATATGCTCCCAGTAAACAGACTGGACAAAGCGAATGTTAAATGTTCTGGTTAAGCCATTTTTTTCTGCTGCGTCGGCCTGTGGTATGTCAATTCCAATGCCTGGCATTGTCATATCGAGTTTACCTGCAAGAAGCTGCATAAGCATTGTGTTTGTATCTGGTGTTATATAATAAACAAATGTATCAAGGAGACCTGCACCTGCCCAGTAATTTGGATTTTTTTCCAAAATAATGTAGTTTCCGGGAGACCATGTTTTAACTTTGTATGGTCCGCTGTATACTGGATCCAAATTGTAGTCGCATGAGTTGATATTTTCTGGAGTTGAGTCTAAAATTGGTTTTAATATGTGTGAAGGATAAACGCCGCCGCTGAGTGGACTATACTGAGCCCAGATACTGGGTGCTGTCCAGTAAACAACGAGTGTGTAATCATCTGGTGTTTCAACTTTTGCTACTTTTTCCGGAACATCTCTTGATACAACTTGTACGGCATCATTTAAGTGCATTTCCCAGCCGAATACATAATCTTTTGCTGTTACTGGCTGACCATCTGACCATTTGATACCCTTTTTGAGCTTCCATGTAGTTTTCATTGTGCCGTCTTCATTGATAATCCAGGTACCGTTGGCTACGCTTGGAATGTAATCTGCCTGGATAGGATAAAGTTTTCCTGAGGGGAGAGTAGATGAAGAGCCTTCTGCGACTGCTCCTAATACTTCAAACATTACTGCACTTGAGCCAAGTGCATCAAAAAGAGTTTTAGGTTCTTCAGAAGTTGCAACAGAAACTTGTCCGCCTTTTACTGGTGGCTTAAGAATCATATAGATTGAATATGCGCATTCTGCTCTTGTTCCGGCATTTTTTGGTCTGATGTTTCTTTCTTTGTCCCATTTAAGAAGCTGTGCATCAGGTCTTACTGCAAGTGTCATTGCTCCTCTTGCCCATGAGGAAATTTTTGCCTCATCGTTAGAGAAGGTTGCAATGATAAGACTTGAAGAAAGTGATTCTGCTTCTTTGCCTAATACTCTAATTTCAAGAACGGCAAGTTGTTCTCTTGTGATTGGATCTGCTGACCCGAATTTGCCGCCTCCATAGCCTTTGATGTAGCCTGCTTTTGATGCAGCTTCTACGTAGCCATAAGACCAACGCGATTTCGAAACATCGCTATAAGTTGGTATTGCTGGCTTGGACAGCGAGAGGCCTTTTGCTACAACGATCATTTTTGCAAATTGCTCACGTGTTACAGCGTTCTCTGGTTTAAAAGTTCCATCCGGGAAACCTGCTATTACGTTTTGTGTAACAAGGTAGTCAATATGTTTTTTTGCCCAGTAGTTTGTTGGGACATCAGGGAAGCCTGCTGCGCTTACTGAAGCTGGCCTTACCGCGAAGAATACCAACACCATCATTACTGCAAGTGTTAAAGCTAATACTTTTTTCATACTTTTTCCTCCTTTAAGATTTATGTTTTGTTTTCTTACTTCTTTTTACGTTTTTTTGCCTGTTTTCACCTCCCAAATTATATTACTGTAATGTTTTAAATTGACCTAACGGCCAATAGAGTATTGCAAAGTTTTCCTTAGTGTACAAAATTTCAACACCTTGCCCATTTATTTTTTTACTTTCTATTCTCACTATATCGATATCTTTTATTTTAACTGGTTGTATAGCTTGTTTTGGTGTTTTTAGTCCTGCCAAGCTTGCTATGATAAGTAGCACTGAGGCGAATCCAATGGCAAGTCTTGTAAGCCCTTCTTTTTTTGGTTTTCTTAGTTCGTTGTTTACTAATTTGTTTTTTTTGAGTTGAGATAAAAGTGTTTCTTCGAGATTATCACGGAAATTGTTATCAGGAGTTTCGTCTCCTTTTTTGAGAAACAGTGCAATATCAGCTATGGATAAAAGATCCACATCATCATTTAGCTCTTTATAGTTTGGAGATTTCTCTTCCATTAGGTGCTCTATAAAGTTTGAAATGCTTTGTTCTTTTGCCTTATTGATTTGCATTTTTTATTCTCTCCTTAACTTTTTCTTTTAAGGCGTTCAATGCTCTAAATTGCATTATTTTTATAGCCCCTTCATTTTTTCCAAGTGTTGCAGCAATTTCGCGAATATGTTTTTTCTTGAAGAACCTTAATTTAATAATTTCTCTATACTGTTTTGGAATTTTCTGCAACTCTTCATTAATTATCTCTTCTATTTCCTTTCTCTCTATCATAATGTATGGGTCATCAATTGGTGGAAGTAGCACATTTCCCCATTTTTCTTCAAGTGGAAGAATTTCTATGCCTGCATTTTTTCTAAACAAATCTCTTATAGCGTTTCGTTCTATGCTGTATACCCAAATATCTAATCCTTCGTTCATCCTGCTTTCATATGTATTTAAATTTTTAAAAATTTTAAAAAATGTTTCTGAGGTAATATCCTCAGCTTGTTCCCTGTTTTGTAGTTTTCTATAAGCATACTTATATATTTTAGGGAAAAACATTTTATAAAATTCTCTAAATGCTTTTTCATCTCCTGAAACAATTTTCTTAACAAAAATAATTTCTTCTCTTTTTTCCAATCCTTCACCTATATAAACGTAATTTTTTAAAAAAGGTTACACTTCCTCATTTTCCTGTTTCGTTTATAATTTTCCCCTCTGTTGCTATATGTGGTGTTCTTACAACGGTAATAGCGTTTCTGGTACCTGGTATTTCTGCGACGATTTTTTCTGCATCTCTATAAATACGTGTTTCCATAAATTGTACTTTTTCCCCGTTCAACACATAAATACCTGTTTTTCCATCTTTCTGTACTATATCGTTATCTGCAATGATTATTCCGTTTATTTTGATATATTGTACCAAAAAAATATTTTCGTTCAATAAATACTCCAAATAGTCATATACTTTGCACACAACAAATTTGCTTCCTCTGAAAATAATATTCCCCTCTATAAGTGTATTATTTTGGAATTGGTCGAAGTATAGCGTATTTATATCCTCAGGAATATTTATATTTTCAAGAGACAGATACGCAAATTCGTTTGGAATAATTGTTGCGACTATTTCTCCGTGATGTATAAATTCTCCGGGATAGATTGCATCAAATTCGTTTTTATTTATTGAATTATTATTTAAATCTGGCGGAAAATTAAAATTATAATTTTTATATCGAGCCCATTGTAAGATTCCTTTTCCAGGAGACAATAAATCTACTTCAGTTTCTTTGTCTTTAATTCTCCCTATAACTTTGTTTTTAGTAACAAATACTCCGTCCTCTATAATTGGCTCCAATACTCCATCTATTTGTGCCAAAGCAGGTTTCATATCGAACAAGACGAAACCTTCGGCTCTGATCTTTAGCCAAATAGTTTGTACTTTGATATTTTCTACTTTGATATGAGAAGTTTTGGAATAAGCAATAATGTTACTCCCGGCAGAAATGATAAGAATTATAGACAGAAGCAATAAGGAAATATTTACAAGCAATTTTATTCCTGATAGTTGATTCATTTATTCAGTTGTTTTCTTTCTTCTTATAAATGCAGGGGTTTCAAAATTACCGATATCGATACTTTCGCTATCAATATTAAGCACCTTCATTTTTTTACTTACTTGAGCAGATTTGTCAAAACCAGCAGCAATTACAGAAATATAGATTTCATCTGTAAGCGATTCATCTATTGCTGTGCCAAAGATTATATTTGCATCGGAAGAAGCCGATTCGGTTATTACTTTTGTAGCTTCGTCTACTTCAAACAGCGTGAGGTCTTTGCCTCCTGTGATGTTGTAGAGAACTCTGTCTGCCCCAGTCAAAGAAAATTCCAATAGTGGGCTTTTTATTGCTGCTCTTGCAGCTTCTGTTGCCCTATTTTCTCCATGGCCGTTTCCCATGCCGAGCCATGCTGTTCCAGCATCTTTAAGTGTTGTTTTAACATCTGCAAAGTCTACATTGACCAAACCTGGCATTGTAATAAGGTCTGAGATGCTTCTTACTGCATGATACAATATATTATCTGCTAATTTGAAGGCATCGTTGATTGTAGTTTTTTTATCCACGAGTTTTAATAATCTGTCGTTTGATATTGTTATGACAGTGTCTACTTCAGGTGTAAGCTCTTTTATTCCATTTTCTGCAACTTCCATTCTTTTTTTTCCTTCAAATTTAAAGGGTTTTGTTACTATTGCTATTGTGAGAATGTTCATTTCTTTTGCAATGGACGCTATAATAGGGGAAGCTCCAGTGCCAGTGCCTCCGCCCATACCGGCTGTAACGAATACAAGATCGGTACCCTCTAAAATTTTTTTAAGTTCTTCCTTGCTTTCATCCGCGGATGTCTTTCCTATCTCAGGATAAGAACCTGCACCCAATCCTCCTGTCGTTCTTGCGCCTATTTGCACTTTTTTTTCTGCTTTGTTTAATGCAAGAACCTGTACATCAGTGTTTATTGCGATGAATTCTACTCCTTTTATTCCTTCATCCATCATTCTATTTATAGCGTTGCTTCCTCCGCCACCAATACCTATTACACGAATTTTTGCTTGGGCACTTACCCATGGATCAAGCATTATTATCAGCCTCCTTTATTAACCAAATATGTCTTTTACCCAAGATAAATGTTTTAAAAAGTTCAACTTTTTAAAATTTGCTACCTCGTTTTCTATTGCAAACTTTATGAGTCCTACGCTAGTTGAATATGCAGGGCTGTGTAGAAATTCTGCAATTGCAAAATTTCCATCTGGATAACCAATTCTAGCAGGAATTTCAATAATTTCACTTGCTCTTTCAACAAAATTTTTAAGTAGAGAGCATCCTCCAGTAATAACAATACCAGCAGGAATATTGTTCCAGTATCCCGACTTCATCAATTCTAAGCGCATACCTTCCAATATTTCATCGGATCTTGAAGTAATGATATTGCCAATAAAATCTAAAGACACTTTTCTTTTTTCGGTGCTGCCAAATTTATCTATTTCTATCTCACTTGTTGGGTTGTTATTCTCTGTTTCAACAAAACCATGATTTTTTTTAATTGATTCTGCTTCCTCTAAAGGTATCCTCAATCCGTATGCAATATCTTTTGTAATGTATTCTCCCCCAATCGGCAGTACTGAGGTATGCGCAATATTCCCGTTTGCAAAAATTGCAAGATCACCTGTACCTGCACCAATATCTAATAGAGCCACACCTAATTCTTTTTCTTCTTCATTAATTATTGCACATGATGATGCAAGGGATTGAAGCACAAATCCGTTTAATTCGAGGTCTGCCATGCGAATGCATTTTTTAATGTTGTGGAGCGACGTTGTAGAACCTGTTATAATATGTACTTCTTCTTCTAATTTTATACCCGACATACCAATCGGGTTTCTTATTCCATCTTGGCCATCAATAATAAACTGTCTTGGCAATACATGGACAATATCCTGATTTGGCTGAAGCAGAAGTACTTTTGCAGATTCTTCTACTCGTCTTATATCTTCTTTTGTTATTTCTCTTCCTTCTTTCGATACGACAATTATACCTTTGTTGTTTAACGAATATACATGGTTTCCGCTTATAGAGACGTAAACAGGCGTAGCTTTTTTGCCAGCCATTGTTTCGGCCTGTTTTTTGGCTGCTGTAATGGCTTCGGCAGCTTTGTTCAAATCTGTTACTATCCCTTTATTGATACTTCTACTGGGAACTGACCCTACGCCAATAATGGAAGGACGTTCATCCGTCACCTCAGCTATAAGAAATTTTATAGTGCTGCTCCCTAAGTCAAGTGCAGAAATAATTTTTTCGTTCACTCTTCCCTCCATTTAATTATAGCTTGTTCTTCGTATTGCAAATTTATTTCTTTTATTTTATATATTTCCTCATTGAATAATTCTATTACTTTTTTATATTCTTGCAACTTTTTTTTATAGTTTCCTTTTTCCATTATAACAAGAATTTTATTTTTATCATAAAATGCAATCATTTCGTTTTCTATAGAAAATTTATCCACTGCATCAAGTATATTCAAATTATTTAGATTAACAAACAACAAAATGAAATTTTCATTCCAACTTTTGCTTGTGAAATCAGCAAAAAAGTTATTTTCTAACTCCTCTTCATTATTTATAATATGTCCTTTGGATGAGATTGCAAAATCTCCATCTGAAAAATGGATAGAGCCCAGTATTATTTTATTATAAAATACGTCAACACTGAGGGGTCTCCTGTGGATTTTTGCTGGAACTTTTAACTGATACACAGAATACAGGGTGCCTACTTTTTTAAATATATCATCAAGATTGATCTCTATGTTGCTATAAACCTGTATGCGCTCTGCCGGGAGAAGTGGGGGTAGGAGTACGAGTAAGAGGATAACAGTTATAATTAAAAGGATGAGTTTTTTCATTTACCTCTTTTTAATGCTTCTTTAACGATGTAAGCAGTGAGATTGTCAAAGGTTATTCCGTCCGCTTTTGCAGCATCTGGAACTAAACTTGTTTCAGTAAATCCAGGTATCGTGTTTGCTTCCAAGGCGAATGGCATATTGTTTGCGACAATAAAGTCTATTCTTGCGAAGTCTCTAAGGCCAAATTCTTCGTAGATTAATATAGCATTTCTTTTTGCTTTTTCATATACATTTTTAGGAATTCGTGCTGGAATGATGTGGCGTGACATTCCTGGTACATACTTTGATTCGTAATCATAGAATTCATTTTCTGGCACAATTTCGATAATTGGAAGCGCTTTAATATTGTTTCCGTTTCCTATAATTGATACGGTAATTTCTTTTCCCTCAAGAAATTCCTCTACAATGACAGTATCACTAAATGAAAATGCTTTGTCTAACCCTTTTTTAAAGGTTTTTTCATCGTTTACTATACTTATTCCTATTGTAGAGCCTTGGTTAACCGGTTTTATGATGAGTTTATTGCTTTTTAGATAATATGCAATTTCTTTGAATAGGACTTTTTCTTTTTTCCTGATTGGATAGTAGTTGGCCGTTTCGATTTTTTGAGCTGTCAAAAGTTGCTTTGTTATAAACTTATTCATGCAGATTGCACTGGCAAGTACGTCAGAGCCAGTATACGGCACATTTGCTATTTCAAGAGCTCCTTGTACGGTTCCATCTTCTCCATATTTTCCGTGCAGTGCAACAAAAACAACGTCAGGGGTAAAATTCTCTAAAATCTTCTCTAATTTGCCTTTGAAATCAAATGTTTTCACAATAAACCCATTTTTTTTAAGGCTTTTAGCAATTGCTTTTCCACTTCCAATAGATACTTCTCTTTCTTCTGAAAGGCCACCATATAAAACTAATATTTTCTTGTTCATTTTAGTTCCTGAAATCGCCTGCAAGTTTTATTTCGAGTTCCAGAACAAGGTCTTTTTTTCTGTGCACTTGTTGTTGCGCTTTTCTTATGAGGTGTATTACATCTGATGCTGTTGCCTTTCCTAGATTGATTATAAAATTTGCATGTATATCCGATATCATTGCATCTCCCACTCTTAGACCTTTACAATTCGTTTCTTCCAATACTTTACCGGCATATGTTGTAGGCGGATTTTTGAATATGCTCCCGGCACATGGATAATCTATAGGTTGGTGTTCTTTTTTTATCTTACTGAATATTTCCACTTTTTTTCTGATTTCTACTGGATCTTGATTTTCTAAAACTAAGAATGCATCCAGAAGAATTAGTGGTTCGTTTTGCAGGATACTGTACCTGTAGTTAAATTTCAGGTCATCATGGTACAGTTTGTATATCTTTCCATCTATTCCAATTACGGTGACGTATTTTATGAATTTACTTATAAAGTGAGAATTACTGCCAGCATTCATTACAATAGATCCACCAATTACACCTGGAATCTTTGCCGCGAATTCTATTCCCCCAAGTCCTTTCTCCATCGATTTATTAATTAATTCTTGCAGGGATATCCCTCCCTGTGTAATGACTGTATTTCTATCGAATTGAACATTTTTCATTCTATTGGCAATTTGAATCACCACGCCATCTATTCCGTTATCTGAAACAAGCAGATTTGTTCCATTTCCTATTGCCATTATGGACAGTTTGTTCTTTTTTGCCCATTCAACAATATTTTTTATATCTTCGAAATTTTCCGGTTTGCAAAAGATTTGTGCCGGCCCTCCGATATGAAAGGAGGTATGGTTTGCCATTGGTTCGTTTTCAATCACTTTACCTTTCACTACTTCACGAAGTTTATCAATGCTTCTTCTCACATGTTGCCCCTTTTAAAAATTTTATTAAAGAAGAAGAAAAATTTTCTATATCTCCTGGCCCTAATAATACTATTAAATCATTTCTTTTCAAGATTTTTCTCAATATCTGTGTTACATCCTTCAATTGTTTTCCGTAGTATACTTCTTTTTCTTCATTTTTTTCTTTAATCCATTTATTTATTACACTGCCGTTAATACTTTTTATGGGGGCTTCAAAAGCAGGATAAATATCTGTAGATATGATAATATCGGCATATTGAAACGGTTTGGCGATGTTTTGCTTTAGCGCATTTACTCTACTGTATCTGTGAGGTTGGAATACTGCGATGATTCTTTTGCTTGGGAAATGTTTTTTTATTGCATTGAGCGTTGATTTAATTTCTGTTGGATGGTCAGCGTGGTCATCAATTACGGTAATGCCTTTTATCTCTCCTCTTATTTTCATTCTTCTGTTTGGCATTAAAAAACTTTCTAAAGAGGTTAATGCGTCTTTGATTTTTATCCCAGAAAGATGTGCAACAGAAATTGCAGCAAGTGCATTGAGTATGTTTTTATCTCCGTAAGAGGGGATAAATCCTTTTCCTATAAATTTTCTTAAGTAAAATAGATCGAATTCTGTTCCTGATGCGGAATATTTGATATTTGTTGCAAAAATATTTGCTTTTTTATTCTTTATACTGTAAAAGAATGTGTTTGTGTCTGAGCGGTCTGCAATAGAAAAGGCATTTTTGTCGTCTCTACATATTACTTTTTTTTCTGATTTATCTTGTAGTGTTTTGAACGCTTGCTTTAAGTTTTTGAAGCTATTTTGGTATACTCCAAGATGATCTTTATCGATATTTGTTGTTATAAGGATTTTGGGTTCGAAAAGGAGAAAGGATCTGTCGCTTTCATCTGATTCGATAACAAATAATTCCGCAGTTTTATCAAATGAATCAAATTTTTCTTCTTCTCCACCTATATAGATATTGGTTTTTTTGCCATTTTCTTTTAAAATATGTCCAATAAGTGCTGTTGTAGTTGTTTTACCATGAGTGCCTGATACTATTATGGTTCTAAATTTTTTTGTGATTTCGGCAAGTGTTTCTCCTCTTTTTTTAATTGTAATGCCTATTTTTTTTGCTTGAATTAATTCCTCATTTGAAGAAGGTATGGCCGAAGAGTAAATTACAAGATCAATACTTTTATTTATGTGGTTTTTATTGTGTCCTATGTAGATATTAATTCCTTTATTTTGCAATTTTTCTGTTTTTCTGTTGCTTTTTATGTCTGAGCCAAAAATTTCATTGCCGAAATCTTTGAGCAAAAGTGCGAGCTTATTCATTCCCGTACCGCCAATGCCTACAAAGAATATTTTACTCATTTATTTCACTCCTAACTTTATTGTACATAAGTTCTTCACTATTTTCTGGGAATATTCCTTCAGTATTATTTTTCATTGTTTTTATTATATCTGGATGGGTGAGATAGTAAATAATTTTATTCAGCAGCATGTTCTCTGATAGCGTTGATTCTTTTATAAGATCTATACATCTTTTGTTTTTGAGAAATAGTGCATTTTTTTCTTGATGATTGTCTCTGGCGTATGGGTATGGTATGATAATTCCCGGAACTCCCTTTCTTGTTAGTTCGGTAAGAGTCATTGCTCCAGCTCTTGATATTGCAAAATTGGCTGCCCCAATAGCGTATTCTGCCTCTTCTAAATATGGTATTATTTTTACCCTTGGCGAGGGAACTTTATTTTTTTTGATTATAGCCCGGTAATCTCGTTCTCCTGTTATAAATATGATTTGAATATTATTGCTCTTGAGTAAAAGTTTTTTGATGATATTTGAAAATATGTCGTTTATTTTTTTTGCTCCTCCACTTCCTCCGAGAACGAGGAGTGTAGGTTTGTCGGCAAACTTAAAGAAATTTAATGCGTCTTTTCTTTTTATGTTAACAATTTTCTTTCTTATAGGATTGCCGGTAAAAACTGTTTTTTCTCCGACAAAGAAACCATAAATATCAGGGAAGCCTATAAAGATCTTCTTGCTTTTTTTTGCAAATAATCTATTAGCACGGCCTGGCACAATGTTTTGTTCATAAAGAAATACGGGTATATTTTTTGTTATTGCTGCAAAGACTATGGGTGCTGAAACATATCCGCCAGCTCCAATTACTGCGTCAATATTTTCTTCTCTTAATGTGTGGTATGCTTCTTTAATTCCTATACTTGCTTTGCGCACAAATTTTGAAAACTTTTTTGGATTAAATTCAAGCGCAGCAGATTCTATTGTTTTTGTACAAAGTTTATGTGCTTTATATATATTTTCTTCTTTACTGTTTTTTCTTCCAATAAGAACAATTTCATCTCCGTTTTTTATAAACGTTTTTGCGATTGAAACAACTGGATAAATATGGCCTCCCGTCCCTCCGCCTGCAATAAGTATTTTCATTTTATTCACCACTTTTTTTCGCTATGTTTATAAGGATGCCAATGCCGGTAAGATTTGCCAACATGCTGTTGCCACCGAAGCTTATGAATGGCAATGTGATACCAGTAACGGGAAGTAATCCTATATTTGTTGATATATTTATCAGGGCAGAAAGTGCAATACATAGAGTAATGCCTACTGCTAATAATCTGGGGAAAGTGCTTCCCGTATTTTTTGCAATTTTAAATCCTGTATATATCAGCGCAATAAAGAGGGCTATTATTACAGTACATCCTATTATGCCAAATTCTTCGGCTGTGATAGCGAATATAAAATCTGCTGTTTTTTCTGGAAGTTTTCCGTATTTGAACATGCTTCTCATAAAACCTGTGCCGATTATTCCGCCCCTTGCAACTGCTCTGAATGATTGAAGCGCCTGATAGCCTTCACCTGTAGGGGCGCTATAGGGATTAAGGAAGAAAACTATTCGTTCTTTCCAGCTTTGGTTGTTCATTATAGCTATGACTCCCAATATTATTGTAGGGATCGAAACAATGCAGAAATCTATTAGCTTCATCCCGCTGGCTAATAATAATATTCCGCATGTCATCAGTATTATCATCCCGCTTCCCATATCTGGTTCTATGATCACGAGTCCCGATATAAGGATT
Organism: Caldisericota bacterium; assembly: GCA_034717215.1. NCBI lineage: Bacteria > Pseudomonadati > Caldisericota > Caldisericota bacterium. The sequence goes on along the minus strand of JAYELD010000125.1, from coordinate 13,887 downwards.
ACTGCTACAAGAAGAATTATATATATTTTTTTGTCATAATCTTCTTTTAATCTTATGGAAACTACTTTTGCAATAAGTATTGAGAGAACGAGAGAAGCATATTGTGAGGGCTGAATTGTAAAAGGCAGCCCTACATACAGCCACCTTCTGGATATTTCTCCGGTTGTGAAGAAAAGAGATATCAAAACGAGGAAAAATAAAACAGTGGAAATGTCTTTAAGTTTTGTATGATTAAAATATGAAAACAAAATGAGAGAAGCTGTCCCGATACTCACATATAAGAGCTGTTTGTAGAAGATTGTCAGGGATAGACTGGTTGATACAGACGGGCCTATGCTAAAATTCATAAGCAATCCTATCCCTACAAGAGCGTATGTAAAAAATAATAATGCACGTATATTAGATGTTTTTTGTTCTTTATTCATAGGCTATTTACAATTTTTTTGAATTTATCTCCTCTATCTTCAAAATCTTTAAACATATCAAAACTTGCACAAGCCGGGGAAAGTAGGATAGTGTCTCCCTGATGTGCAATTTTTTTTGCTAGTTCTACTGCTTTTTCTAATGTTGATGCAAACACGACATTATTAAAGCCCTGGTCGATAGCATTGTTTGCTATTTCAGCAGCAGTTTCACCTATAACGACGAGTTTTCTTAATTTATTTAGAAACAATCTTGCAAGCTCTGCGAAATCATTATTTTTGCTACTTCCTCCGGCGATGAGAATAATTTTACTGTGAAATGTATTTAGAGCCTGTATCGTGGAATCTGGTGTTGTGGCTTTTGAATCGTTTATATATAATACACCATTTAATTCTCTGACCTTTTCAAGTCGATGGGGCAATCCTTCGAATGTTTCTATGCCTTTTTTGATTGTTGCATTATCTAATTTAAGTAGTTTTGCAGAAAGAATAGCTGCCAGAACATTACCGATGTTATGTTTTCCGAGGAGACGAATGGATTCAATGCTTATAATTTCTTCTTCTTTTTCTTCGTTTTTAAAGATGATTTTGTTATTTTCCAGGAATACGCCTTTTTGTACAGGAGTTGTCTTGCTGAAGTAGAATATCTTGCTGTTCATATCTTTTTCTAAGTTTTTTAATATAGTGTCATCAGCATTTAATACAGCAAAATCTATCGATATCTGATTTTTGAAAATTCTTTTTTTGTATTTTAGATACTCTTCCATATCTTTGTACCTATTTAAGTGATCTTCAGAAAAATTGAGAAATACTGATACTTTTGGATGAAAATCCTCTATTGTTTCTAGTTGAAAACAGCTTGTTTCGAGTATAGCAATATCAGGGTTGGGGTTATTTAGTAGAAGTTCTGAATACGGAGTGCCTAAATTTCCTCCTGTTACGCTGCTGCAAGGTGCATAGTAAAATATGCTGCCAGTGAGCGCTGTTGTGGTGCTTTTTCCATTGCTACCTGTTATGCTTATTATTTGAGTAGTTGGTGTTGTTTTGTATGCAAACTCCATTTCTCCAATATACGGGACACGATATTTTTCTATTTCTTTCACTATTTTTGTTTGCAAAGGAACACCTGGCGAAATTACTGCCATTTCGAAGTTTTTAATTTTATCAAATGAATGTGTTCCAAATTCAAACTCTATATTATTTTTGCGAAGTATTATTTTTGATTTTTCAAATTCATTTCTATCACTTATTTCTGTGACAAATGGTTCAAAGCCCTGTTTTTTCGCAAGAAGAGCTGCATAAGTACCACTTTTTCTTGCTCCTACAATTAGTATTTTTTTCATTATGATCTCACAAAATTGTTATCACAAAAATACACGCGACAAGTGTAATTAACAAGGATCTGTAATCTATCTTTAATTCGCTCCAACCGGATTTTTCAAAATGGTGATGAATTGGTGCCATTTTGAAAAATCTTTTTCCGTGAGTCAGTTTGAAGTAAGAAACCTGGATGATTACTGAAAGTGTTTCTATGACTGGAATTATAGCCATAATTGGAAGCAACAGTTCTGAATTATTTATGATACCCATGGCTCCAAAGAGTCCTCCTAACGCTAAAGACCCCGTATCTCCCATAAAAACAGCTGCTTTTGGTTTGTTGAACCAGAGGTAGGCAAAAAGAGCTCCTATAAGAATCGATGAAATTGTTTTGGTGGCTATATTCCCTATTATTATAAACGTAGAGAACAGCGGGATTGATAAACTTCCAAGTAATCCATCGATTCCATCTGTGAGATTGAAGGCATTGGATGAGCCAATCATAACAAGCAGGCATAAAATAAAATATGATATATTTCCCATTTGAAGTGACCATGTTCTTATACTCACTGTTGTGCTGATTAAATCTTTTCCAATAATAAATAACAGTACAGATACGAAGATTTGAAGAATAATTTTTTTTCTTCCACTGAGTCCTAACGACTTCTTTTTTTTAGCACTTATAAAATCATCAATGAACCCGATTAATCCATTAAGAAGCAAAGCTAAGTATAGAAATAAAAATGTTTTGTTATGGTAAAAAGGGAGGAAAAGTGCTGGAATAATCAGGAAGATAATCCCACTGGCGGTTGGTGTCCCCTTTTTTGTTTTATGTTCTTTTGGTCCTTCTTCTCGAATAAATTGAGTGAATTTTATTTTTTTGAGCCATTGTATTGCAATTAAAAAAAGAGGCATTGCCACCAAAAACGATATTAGTATATATAATAGCAAAATTTTATACATTTTTTATTTTCCAAACCTTTCTTTGAGAATTTCTACAATTTCTTCCATTTTCATACTCCTTGAACCTTTGATGAATATAACAGAATTTTGACAAATTTTCAATTCTTTTATGAATGCCTTGGCTTCTTCCATGCAGGTGAATGCAATTCCTTGTTCTATACCGTTTAATTCGGTGCCTGATAAAACGTCTTTGGCATACTTACCAATGCTTATTAATAATTTCGGTTTCACTTCTGATATACTTTCTCCTGTTTTTTTGTGAAGTAATTTTGCATTTTTCCCGAGTTCGAGCATGTCCCCAACGATAATAATTAGAGGGGGATTATGTTTTGTGAATCGCGTAAGATTTGCTACAAGCGAAATGGGGTTTGAATTGTATGTTTCATCAATAATTGTAATGCCTCTCGAAAGAGATATACTTGTTCCTCTCCCCTTTGCTGGTGAAAATGTTTTTAAAACTGCTATTGATTCGTCTATAGGAATTCCTGCAATTATACCGAGTGATAAAGATGCCAGCATATCATATAAAAAGTGTATTCCAGAGAACGGAAACTCATCAACGTAACATTTGTTTTTATAACAAAATTTTATTTTCATATATCGTTCTGTCGATTCTATTATACTTCCTCTTACTTCTCCGTTTTCCTTTGTGCTGAAATATAGCGCATTTATTTTGTTGCTTAATTTTTGTATTAGAGGATCGTCGCCGTTGAGTATTATTTTCCCATTATTTTCTTTAACAAACTGTATTAGTTTGAATTTTTCTTGCGCAACGCCTTCTCTGTTTTCTAAAAATTCTAAATGGGAATCCCCGATATTTAGCAAAAGAGCGATGTTTGGTTGCAAGATTTTGTTTAGCATATCCATATCACCTCTTTTTTGGACTCCCATTTCTGCCACAAGATAATCTTCATTTCTGTTCGTATCGTTTAAAAGAAACAGAGGGATTGATATCTCTGTGTTTGCATTTCCTTTTGTTGCTGCGATATTAAATTTTTTTGCAAGAATAGAGCTTATCATTTCTTTTGTTGTGGTTTTACCGGCACTTCCCGTTATGCCTATAATTTTGTTTTGGAGTTTTCTCCTTGCTAATTCCCCGGCGGATAAAAGAAAGTTTTTTGTTGACTCTACTTTGTATATAAAAGTATCTTTGAAGAAATTGTTATTATATGGTTTTTGTGTTGCAATACCCTTTGCTCCTCGCTGTATTGCGTCAGGAATAAAATCATAGCCGTCTACTTTTTGGCCTTTCAGGGCAATAAAAAAACTTCCACTTTTTATATTTCTGCTGTCGATTGAAAAGTGGCTAAAATCATTTACCCACTTACCTTTCCAGCTCCCTGCTATATTATTGATGATTTCGTTAGTTTCGATTATCATTCAAAACCTCTTTTGCGTATTTTGAATCATTTAAATAGATGGTCTTGTTTTTGTAATGCATTTCATTTTCGTGTCCTCTGCCAAGTAGGGCTATTATGTCATTATTTTGCATTTTTTTTATTGCCGTTTTTATTGCCGTTTTTCTGTCTAAAATAATTTTCGTGTTGTTGTTTGCCCCCTTTTGTACATTTTTTGCAATTTTTTCCGGGTCATCACTTCTTGGGTCATCTGTGGTTATAATAACAAAATCGCTCAGAGTCGAGGCTATTTTTCCTATTTCCCTGCTCTTCTTTTTAGTTGATCCTCCAACTGCGCCAATTACTGTAATAATATGTCCCTTCTTGATGCTGTTTAGAAATGATAGCACTCTTTTTATTTCAGCAGGATTGTGTGCAAAATCAACAATGATTATGCCTTTTTTTGATTTTATAATATTCATCCTTCCCGGTATTGTAGGTATGTCTTTTGCAAATTTTTGAAGCTTAGATAGACTAATGCCTTCTTCGATTGCAAAGGCGGAAACGGCAAGGAAATTATAAAGATTAAATTCACCACCCATATTGAGCGAAAAAGACACTTTTTTCTTATCGTTGTACTGCAGGACAAATTTGGTTTCTTCTATTCCAACTTTCCTTACAAAAGCTTTGTAGTTTGCTTTGTTTATTATCCCAAAGAGCACAGGGTTAATTGATATTTTTTTAAATTTTTCATAAAAAGGAGTATCTGCGTTTAAAAATATTTTTCCTTTATAGTTTTCAAAAAAAGATACTTTTGTTTGAATATAATTTTCTAGCTTCTTATGAATATCTATATGGTCTTCTCCTAGAAAAGTGAGGATTTTATTATAAAAAGTTAATCCTTCGATGCGATGGTGCAGAATAGCAAACGAAGAAACTTCCATGAAGACGTATTTAACATTTTCCTTTGCTGCTTTGTATAGAAATCTATTCAGAGGAAACGCATCGGGTGTAGTAGGCGGAAAGGAATCTTTTCTGACAAATTTATTACCTATTCCCTCTCCTATTGTGCCAATAAATCCGGATTTTATGCCAATATTATTGAAAAGCCTATAAAGTAGATAGGACGTTGTTGTTTTACCGCTTGTCCCTGTAATTCCTACTAATTTTAGCTTCCGGGATGGAAATCCGAAGAAAGCATTGGACAAGAGGGCGTAGATTTTTCGAGAGTTATCTGTTTCAATAATTAGTATATCAGATGAATGTTTTATACTTTTCTCAGTTACTATTCCAATAGCTCCTTTCGCGATTGCTTCTTTGATCTTTTCATGGGAATCGACGTTAATGCCTTTTATCGCAACGAATAGATCTCCTTTTTTTATTTTTCTTGAATCAATTTGAATATTCTTAATGGGAACATCTATGTTTCCATATACGCGCAAAGAAGGGAATAAATTTTTTATCTGTTTTCCATTCATTATTGAGGTATCCTCAAATATTTTATAATGAAAGATGCAATTTTTTGAAAGAGTGGTGCTGCTATATAAAGGGAATAACTGGGTTCTTCTGTTTCTTCGATTATTGTGAGAATTACGACCTCAGGATCATTTGCTGGCACGATACCACAAAAACTGTAGATTAATTTAGTATCCGAGTACCCGCCATCTTGAGAGGGTTTTTGTGCTGTTCCTGTTTTCCCTGCTATTGCATATCCTTCTATTTTTGCTTGAGGAACACCTTTGTCGCTAACTACTTCTTTTAGAGCAGTCATTACTTCATTTGCAACTTTTGGTGAAAGTACCGTTTTTTTTACTGTCGGAGAAAAACTATAAATTACATTGTTTTCATGGTCTGTTATTTTTTTTATTATAGCAGGTTTCATTTCTATTCCATTGTTTGCGATTGCGGAAAAAGCTGTGATTAACTGTATTGGCGTTACTGCTATACCTTGTCCAAAGGACATTGTTGCAAGTTCTACCTCTCCTACCTTTTCTACATCGGTCAGAATTCCTTTTTCTTCCCCGGGCAGTTCGATATTTGTAGGTTTGCCGAACCCAAATTTTGTTAGATAATTGTATAATTTGGTTTTTCCTAAATTGAGACCTATTTCCATAAAGGCTACATCACAGGAATTTCTCATAATTTCGTTTAACCCGTGTTCTTCTCCGTGAGTTTGCCAGCAGCGTAGGACTCTATCCTTTACGTTTAGGTATCCATTGCAATAAAAATTATCATCCGCATAGAGCGTTTCTTCTTCTAAAGCTGCTGCAGCAATTATTGGCTTTAGTACAGAGCCAGGCTCATAATTTATCTGGATTGCTCTATTTATAACATTGTTATTGTTTATTTCAGCAAGATTATTTGGATTAAAATTAGGATATGATGCCATGCCCAAGATTTCTCCTGTTTGGGGATTCAGTACAATTACAACTCCACTTTTTGCATTTGTTTCCTGGATAGTTTCTATGAGATTTTTTTCAATTTGGTATTGTATATTAATATCTATAGTTAGTTGCACCGTATTGCCTTTTTGGGGATCTATTGCAAATGTGGAGTAGCCTGGGAGTATTGGCTTACTTGAATTTGACGGGAAATACAGACTTCCATCAATTCCTTTTAGATAATTGTTAAATTTGTATTCTATTCCGCTCAGGCCTTGTTCATCTGTTCCTATGAATCCAATGAGGTTTGACGCTAACGAATTATATGGGTAGACCCTTTTTTTTGTAGGCGTAATTGCTACACCATTTTTTATATTTAGAGATTCAATTGCATTTTTTTGCTCATCATCAAGTGAAGTGCTGATTCTTACATATACAGATTGGTTATGCAAAAGGAAATAAAATTTTTCTTCATCAATTCCCACTATTTTAGATATCTTGTTCAGTCCAGATTTTTTATCTTTTTCGCTGAGCTCAGATGGGTTTATATCCAATTCCCATGTATCTTTGCTCAGAGCCAAAGGCGTATTGACTCTATCTACGATTTCTCCTCTTTCTGCTTTAATTGATATGGTGCCAAAATCAAGCTGCGAACCAATTTCTGCAACATATGCCTCTCTGTTTATCACTCCCATAAATAAATGTTTTACAAATATTATTCCAAAAAAAAGTACAATAATGAGGAATAAAAGAGATAGTTTTTGAATGAATTTTTCTTCTTTATTTTCCATTAGCATTAATTTCTATTATATAAAAAGAGGCAGGCTCTTTCATCTCGTATTTTGCGCGTGCTAATTTATCAATTTCAAGCGGGGAACTTTTGTTGAGAAATTTTACGTTAAGCTCTTCATTTTTTGACTGCAAAACAGATACTTGAGTGCCAAGCGTTTCTTTTAATTTCTCTAATCTGATTGTTTTTAAGTAAGTTATCCCGTATAATGCCAAAAGTAAAAGAACTATAAATACAAGTAATAAATATCTTTTCATAATTTTTCAGCCCCTCTTAGTTTTGCACTTCTTGAGCGAGGATTTCGAGATATTTCTTCCGATGTCGGTTTTATTACTTTTTTGTTAAGAATGTCTAGCTTCTTGTTCTGCTTGAAATATGTTTTTATGAGCCTGTCTTCTAGAGAGTGGTACGAGATAATTGCAATTCGTCCATCTTTAGCTAAGATTTGTGAAAAGTTTTCTAAAAACTTTTCAAGATTTTCCAGTTCTTTGTTGACTTCAATCCTTAGGGCTTGAAATGTCCTGGTAGCAGGGTGGATTTTCTGCCATTTATGCGGGTACGCTTTTTTTATTATTTCTGAAAGTTCTGTTGTTGTTTTTATCATTTTCGATTTCCTGTAATTTACAATTTTTTTTGCTATTTTTCTTGAAAACCGTTCTTCTCCATATTTGTATATTATATCTGCTATTTCATATTCAGGAAAGCTATTTATTATTTCTAGCGCTGTTGTTCTTTCCTCACGATTCATCCTCATATCTAAAAGACCTTCTCTTTTAAAACTGAACCCTCTTTCTTCTATTTCTATTTGTAATGAAGAGATTCCTAGATCAACAATTATTTTATTTATCCTGGTGATGTTATACTCTTTTGTAATATTTAATATATTGGCGAAATTGCCATGTATAAGAGTAAAATTGGTTTTAATCAAAGATAATCTTTTTTTTGCTGTACCTAAAGCTTCTTTGTCCCTGTCTATGCCATATAAATGTCCAAATTTATTGATGAGTAAGAGAATTTTCTCGCTATGTCCGCCTTCTCCTACAGTGCAATCCATGATAATGTCTTCTTTCTTAATGTCGAGAAGGTCTATAACTTCATTTATTAAAACAGGTGTGTGGTATATTTTCATCATTGTTATAAGTATAACATTATCTAACATTTAAAAAAAATTCCTAAGCAAGGAATAAGCCGGATTCTGTCCCCTCAAGTAGAGAGGCGATGATCATTTATCTATGCAGCCAACCCGATGGTTTTTGGTGGAGGTACCCTACCATCCTATTTGGCCTTGCTTCAGGTGGGGTTTACCATGCCCCTCTTCATTACTGAAGATGGCGGTAGTCTCTTACACTACCTTTTCACCTTTACTGATTTCTCAGCAGTTTATTTTCTGTGGCACTTTCCCTAGGGTCGCCCCTGCCTGGGTTTTCCAGGCACCTTACCTCCATGAAGTCCGGACTTTCCTCAAGATGCATTATGCATCTTGCGACCATCTTCCTTGCTTAGGGATTTATTTTAATTCTTCGGGATAGTATAAAATCTTTCCGCATACTTCGCACTGAATAATTTTATCTCCTTTCCCCTTTCTTAATTCTTCTGATATTTCTAGGGGAAGTTGTACTCCACAATTTTTACAGAATCCATGATCTGTCGTTGTAATCGTTTCTTCAGGATAATTTTCTTTTATCATTTTATATTTTTGAATAATAGTTTGCGGAATTACCTCTTTTAGTTTTGCAAATTCTTTATCTAATATTTTTACTTCCGATTTTAATTCTTTTTCAAGTTTTTTTCGCTCTTTTTTCATCTGTGCAATTGTTTCTTTCATTTTTTTAACTTTATTACCAAGTTCTTCAGTGAGCCCGTCTTTCTCGCTTATTTCGGCAGTCATGAATTCTAAATTCTTTTTTAATTCATTTTGTTTTACAACAAGCGACTCTTCTGTTTTTTTCGCTGTTTTTAGTTCTTTACTTGTTTTTAATTTATTTCCTTTTATCAATAAGGAAATGTGTTCTAATTGAGATTTGTTTTCTTCTGCTTCTATTTTAAGCTCTTTTTTTCGTTTGAGGAACCCATTTTTTGCAGATTTAATTTCTTTTATTTTCTCTTCTATATTGTTTATTTCGTTTAAAATTTGTACTTCTGTTTCAATTTCTTTAATGCGGCGTTCTTTATTTTTTGTCTTTTTTTCTTTTTGTTCAAAATTCCAAAGCATTTTTACATACATTAAAACCTCCGTTTAAATGGTGGGCCCGCCTGGATTCGAACCAGGAACCAATTGGTTATGAGCCAACTGCTCCGCCGTTGAGCTACGGGCCCGTCCATATGCAATCACATTTTACTCAACTTTTGATACAAGTCAAGCCTATGTATTTTGAAAGCCTATAGAATACAAGTTAAAACATTGTAGAACATTACTATAGTAATTTAATCTGGTTCCTAAATTGACTTCATATGATATATCCATATAATAAATAAGCAAAAAATATTATAAATATAAAGTAAAGGAGTTAGGAGGTATCATGATTATAAAAGAAGGTAAAGTAATGCTTGGCGTGAGATTACAGGATGGAGAAGATTTATTGGAATCTATAAAAACTACGTGCAAGAACTATAAAATTGAATCTGGCATCATATTAAATGGGATAGGTATGTTGCGGGATGTAGAGATAGGTTACTGGGATGGGAATGAATATCTTACAAAGAGCATTAAAGATCCTGTCGAACTTGTTTCTTTGCAGGGAAATATTAGCACAACGGAGAATGATGGAGATCCAATTATTCATCTTCATGTCGCACTGGCTCTTAAAGATCACACACTCATCGGTGGACATTTTATTAAGGGACAGATAAATAATACTGGGGAAATTTTTTTACAGAAATTAGACAATATCTTGCTTATACGGAAAAAAGAAGAGAATGGGCTGTTGGGCCTGTTTCTTGCTTAAATTGTACAGGAAATTATTATGATAGATATGGAAAAGGCTTATGCGCCTGGGAAAGTAGAAGAGCGAATATATAAATTTTGGGAGGAGAATAAATTTTTCCATTCTGCTCCCAATCCTGATAAAACTCCTTTTGTAGTAATGATGCCACCTCCGAATATAACTGGCAAACTTCATACAGGGCATGCATTAAATTTTACTATTCAAGATATTTTTGTGCGTTTTAACAGGATGAACGGTAGAGAAACACTCTGGCTTCCAGGAATGGATCATGCTGGTATTGCGACTCAGGCAGTTGTCGAAAGGGAATTACTTGCCAAAGGTATCAAGAAAAGCGATCTAGGGCGAGATAAATTTGTGGTGGAAGTTTGGAAATGGAAAGAAAAATACGGAGGGACTATTCTTGCTCAGTTAAAGAGATTAGGAGTTTCTGCAGATTGGAGCAGACTGCGTTTTACGCTGGACGACAGGTATAAAGAAGCAGTTAAAGAGGCATTTGTCTGGTATTACGAAAAGGGCCTACTTTATAGAGGAGAGAGAATTATAAATTGGTGTCCTCACTGTCATACGGCACTCTCTGACATTGAGGTCGAGTATGAAACTTCAAAAAGTAAATTATATTATATCAAATATCCGTTTAAAGGGAATGCTAATAGTGGAATTGTTATTGCTACAACACGACCGGAGACGATGTTAGGAGATACTGCAATTGCTGTGTCTCCCGGTGATGATAGATATAAAAAACTTGTTGGCAAAGCAGTTATACTTCCTTTAGTTGGGAGAGAGATCCCCATTGTAAGCGATAAAGGGGTAAACAAAGAATTTGGTACAGGTGCTGTAAAAGTTACTCCTTCTCATTCTACTGATGATTTTGAAATCGCTAAAAGACACAATCTCCTATTTGTTAATGTTATAAACGGAGAAGGGAAGATGTTTAATGTACCTGATAAATATTTAGATCTTACAGTGATGGAGTGTAGAAATGTCCTGGTAGAAGACTTGAAAGAGATTGGCTACCTTGTAAAAGAAGAAGATTATGAAAACTCCGTGGGACATTGCCAACGTTGCAATACTGTTGTAGAGCCGCTTCTTTCAAAGCAATGGTTTATTGAAATGAAAACATCTGCAGATAAAGCATTGCAGGCAGTGAAAAATGGAGACATAAAAATTACTCCAGTGAAGTGGGAAAAAGTTTATTATGATTGGTTGAATAATATAAGAGATTGGTGTATAAGCCGACAACTTTGGTGGGGTCATCGAATTCCTGCGTATTATTGCAAGGATTGTGGTGAGGTAATTGTATCCAGAGAAGAAGTAAAAAAATGTATAAAGTGTGGGAGTACTAATATTGTTCAAGACGAAGACGTATTGGATACATGGTTTTCTTCTGCCTTGTGGCCTTTTGCGACACTGGGTTGGCCGGAGAAAACTAGTGACTTAAGTTATTATTACCCGACCACGTTGCTTGTTACTGGATATGATATCCTTTTTTTCTGGGCGGCAAGAATGATTGCGAGTGGTTTAATATTTATGAAAAATAAGCCTTTTGATACTGTTTTGCTTCACGGTTTAGTAAGAGATGAAAAAGGTAGAAAAATGAGCAAATCTTTAAAAAATAACATAGATCCCATAGATATAATTAATAAATATGGTACAGATGCGTTGCGTTTCGCAATGGCTTATCTTAGCACAGCAGGGGGACAAGATATAAATCTTTCTGATGAAAAGCTTACTGCAAGTAGAAATTTTGTAAACAAAGTATGGAATGCGTCTAGATTTGTTGCCATGAATTTAAAAGAATTTGACCCGCTTAAGTTTGATAGTAAGAGTGTTCATTTGGAACTTGAGGATATATGGCTGCAAAGTAAATTGAACCGTGTTCTTAAACGACAAGCAGAATTTCTTTCTCGGTACGAGTTAGGTGAGGCCTCTAGAGAATTATATGATTTTGTCTGGAAAGAATTTTGTGATTGGTATATAGAGATTTCTAAGGTTCGTCTTTATGGGGATGATAAGGTAAGGAAAGAAGAAGCACAGTTCCTTTTGTGGGATGCATTGAATAAGATTTTAAAAATGCTCCATCCTTTTATTCCGTTTGTTACAGAAGAAATATTCTCTTATCTTGCACGTAGAGAAAAAGCTCTTATTGTGGCAGATTTTCCTGATTATGACGAGGAAAAAATTTATAAGGAGTCAGAGGAAAAGGTAGAGTTCATCTTTTCTGCTGTAAGAAGCATTAGAAATTTGAAGGCAGAATTCGATATTCCAACTACCCGCCTGATTAAAGTCTCCTTTAGGACAGAGGATGATGAACAAAAGGAACTTCTTTTACAAGAAAAAACAAAAATTAAGCAGATTGCTTTTTTAAGCGATATTGAATTTACAAACTCCAGGCCATCTCGAACTGTAAAAAGTATTGTATCTGGAGCAATATTTTATTTGCATATTGCTACTGAGATTGATGTTGAGAAGGAAAAGAAACGCCTTAACGGAAAGATTGAATCTTTAGTAATCGAGAGGAAAAGAATTACAGGAAGATTGTACAATGAATCTTATCTTAAGAAAGCACCACCAGAAGTGATAAAAAAGGACAGGGATAGGTTGAAAGAAGCAGGAAAGGAGTATGTTTTGATACTAGAGCACCTTAAAGATTTAGAGACATAAATGTTTTCTTATTCACGTTCTTTGGATTATACATATTGTTTAAACAGAAATAAAAAAATATGGTTACGATTTGGTTTTGATAGAATGAGAAACGTTCTTGAGAGAATAGGTAATCCTCAAGATTTACTAAAAACTGTTCATATTGCAGGCACGAAAGGTAAGGGGTCTACTCTCTCTTTTCTTTCATTTATTCTGAGAGAAAAATTGGAAGTAGGAGCATTTACATCGCCATCTTTAATTAATACCGGAGAAAGGATTTCTGTGAATGGGCATCTCATAGTGCCTCATGAGTTTTCCCTTATTTTAGATGACTTGAGAAAGATCTACAAGATAATTTCTGTAGAAGATATGCCTTCTACATTTGAGACTTTCACAATTGCATCTTTTATTTATTTTTTAGGAAAGAAAGTTGATTTGGCTTTATATGAGGTAGGAATGGGGGGAAGACTTGACGCTACAAATATTATTAAAAGTCCGCTTGTTTCTATTATAACCGAGATAAGCTTTGATCACCAAAAGTTTTTAGGAAATTCGCTCGAAGAGATTGCCATGGAAAAATCAGGTATTATTAAAAAAGGGGTCCCTCTGGTTATTGGAAGACAGGAAAAAGTAGTTTCTGAAATTATTGTAAGCGAGGCTTTAAAAAATAAAATACAGTGTTTTGAATATGGAAAAGATTATTTTATTTCTGATGTAAAGGAAAGTGATAAAGGTGTTGTTTTTGATTTTTACTCGCAGGTCTTTCAAAAGCATTTTAAAGAACTTGTTATTCCAATGACTGGTTACCATCAAGCGGAAAATGCCTCTTCTGCAATACAAACTGTACTTTTGCTTAAAGATATGGGATATGAGATAAACGAGAAGGATATATATGATGGATTGGCTAAAAGTTTCTGGCCAGGGAGGTTAGAGATTGTAAGCGAAAAACCTTTTGTTATTCTTGATGGAGCACACAATAGAGCTTCTTCTGAAGCACTCACACGATCCTTAAAGAATAATTTTAGCGAACGAATTGTTTTTCTTTTTTCAATGTTAAAAGATAAAAATATTGAGGACACACTTTCTGTTCTT
>JAYELD010000124.1 GCA_034717215.1 Caldisericota bacterium | reverse complement strand
AATACCCCTTTAGATAAAGTTAGAAATATTGGAATTATTGCACATATCGATGCAGGTAAGACAACTACAACTGAAAGAATCTTATACTATACCGGTCGTACCTATCGTTTAGGGAATGTAGACGATGGTAATACAGTAATGGACTGGATGGAGCAAGAAAAAGAGAGAGGTATTACTATAACTTCTGCAGTTACCACATGTTTTTGGAAAGATTTTCAGATTAACATTATAGATACGCCCGGCCACGTTGACTTTACTGGAGAGGTAGAAAGGTCTCTTAGAGTGCTTGATGGAGCACTTGTTATTTTTTCTGCGGTAGAAGGAGTTGAGGCACAATCAGAAGCAGTGTGGAGACAGGCCAATAGATATCATGTGCCGAGAATTATTTACATTAACAAAATGGACAGATTAGGTGCGTCATTTAATGGTACTTTAGAGACTATAAAAGAGCGACTTAATATAAAACCGCTTGTTTTAGGGTTTCCTATAGGAGAGGAAGAAAAGTTTGTAGGAATCATTGATATAATTGAAGAAAAGGCATACATATTCCGTGATCCTTCTGGTGAGAAATATGATATTGAAGATATTCCTGAAGAATATAGAGCCGAGGTAAATAGCAGAAAGGAAGAACTTTTTGAAACAATAGCGGATGTTGACGAAGAAGCGTTAGAAATATATCTTAACACAGAGAATATTCCAAAAGAAATATTAAAAAAGGCAATAAGGCAAGCTACTATCGCTAATCTTGCTTATCCTGTTTTGATAGGTTCATCATACAAAAATAAGGGTATTCAAATAGTTCTTGATGCTGTTTGTGCATATTTACCTTCTCCCTTAAATGTTAAACCTGTGATAGCTGAAGATTTGAAAACTGAGGAAGAAGTAGAATGTTTACCTGACCAGAATGTGCCACTTGCTGCTCTTGTATTTAAAGTAATGTCTGATCCTTATGTTGGTACGCTCACTTTTGTTCGGGTGTACTCTGGTACACTTACAAAGGGAAGCTATGTGTTAGATTCTACTATTGAGAAAAAACAAAGAATTGCACGGTTGCTTAGATTGCATGCTAATAAAAAAGAAGATATAGATTCTATTAAAGCAGGAGGACTCGGTGCTATTGTTGGTTTAAAAGATTCGTACACAGGTCATACACTTTGCGATGCATCTCATCCTGTATTTCTTGAAAAAATGAGTTTTTCTGAACCTGTTATTTCTGTAGCTGTTGAACCAAAGACGAGAGCAGCCCAATCTAAGCTTTCTGCTGCACTTGCAAGGTTTGCTATAGAGGATCCAACATTTAGGATTAAATTTGACGAAGATACTTCTGAAACGATAATATCTGGTATGGGAGAACTACACCTTGAAATTATTATAGAGAGATTGTTAAGAGAGTATAAAGTTGAGGCCAGGATAGGCAAGCCCCAGGTTGCATATAAAGAAACTATTGAGAGCGCAAGTAAAGGCGAAGAAAAATATGTAAAACAGACAGGCGGACATGGACAATATGGTCATGTCGTTCTTGTGGTACAACAGAGTGAAAAAGGAAAAGGTTTTAATTTTATTGATAGAACAAAAGGAGGCGTAGTACCAAAGGAATTTATCCCTGCAATTAAGAAGGGAATTGAAAATGCGAAAGAATCAGGACCGTTACTTGGATATCCTGTGGTAGATGTTGAAGTAGAGCTTATTGATGGTTCTTACCATCCAGTAGATTCTTCAGAGCTTGCATTTAGAATTGCAGGTGCTAAAGCTTTTAGAAAAGCTATGAGAAAAGGCTTGCCGTATTTACTTGAGCCTATAATGGAGGTGGAAGTGGTTGTCCCAATTAAATTTATGGGTGATGTTGTTTCTAACTTAAGCTCAAAGAGAGGCAGTATAAGTGGAATTACTGAAAAAGGACATACTGCTATTATAAAAGCTCTTGTACCACTTTCCAATATGTTTGGGTATTCAACTATTTTGCGTACTATTACACAAGGAAGAGGATCATTTTCTATGGCATTTAATTCATATGATAGGGTTCCTGCTGCAGTGCAGGAAGAGATTATTAAAAAAGCAAAGGGAGAAATTTAAGGAGGTTTAACATGGCAAAAGAAAAATTTGAGAGAACCAAGCCGCATGTAAACATTGGTACCATTGGTCATATTGACCACGGCAAAACAACTCTCACTGCAGCTATTACCAAGATATTATCTACTCTTGGTACTACTGAAGAAAAGAAGTTTGATGACATTGACAATGCACCTGAAGAAAAAGCAAGAGGGGTTACAATTAATGTTCACCATTGTGAATACGAAACAGAAAAAAGACATTATGCACATATTGACTGTCCCGGGCATGCTGACTATATCAAAAACATGATTACAGGTGCAGCTCAAATGGACGGAGCAATTCTTGTCGTAGCAGCAACTGATGGACCTATGCCCCAGACAAGGGAGCATATCCTTCTCGCACGTCAGGTAAACGTACCCCGTATTGTTGTATACATCAATAAGACAGATATGGTAGATGATCCTGAACTGATAGACCTTGTAGAGATGGAAACAAGGGAACTTCTCACCAAATACGGCTTTCCGGGAGAAGAAATCCCAGTAGTGAGAGGTTCAGCTCTTAAAGCTCTTGAAGCAGAAGGTGATGTTGGAAGAGGTAAGAACGAGTGGACAAATTCGGTATGGGAGCTTATAGATGCAGTAGATTCATACATTCCAACACCTGAGAGACCTATTGACAAACCATTCCTTCTCCCCATTGAAGATGTATTTACTATTACAGGTAGAGGAACTGTTGTTACGGGAAGAGTTGAAAGAGGCCTTGTAAAAACAGGTGATCCCGTAGAGATTGTTGGCCTTTCAAACGAAAAAACAAAAACAGTTGCAACAAGTGTTGAAATGTTTAGAAAAATTCTTGATGAAGGCAGAGCCGGAGAGAATGTTGGTGTTCTTCTAAGAGGTATTGCTCATGAAGATGTAAAAAAAGGTCAGGTCCTTTCAGCACCTGGTTTTATTCATCCTTACACAAAATTTACAGGTAGAGTATATATTCTTTCCAAAGAGGAAGGTGGTAGGCATAAACCATTCTTTACTGGTTATAAGCCTCAGTTCTTCCTTCGTACCACTGACGTAACAGGTAGCATTAAACTTCCCGAAGGCATGCAGATGGCAATGCCTGGCGATAATGTAGACATAGAAGTTGAACTGATCTATCCTGTTGCACTTGAAGAAACCCAGAGGTTTGCTATCCGTGAAGGCGGTAGAACAGTAGGAGCAGGTGTTATTACTGCAGTGATGGAATAAATTAATTGGAAGTGAGATGAGATGAAAAAAGAAAAGCTGAAGATAAAATTGAAAGCGTTTGATCATGAAATTTTGGATATATGGGCCGCTAAAATTGTTGATACAGCAAAGAAAAGCGGAGCTAATATTGTAGGGCCTATACCACTCCCGACAAAACGTACAATATTTAATGTTTTAAGATCTCCTAATGTGGATAAGGATTCTCAGGAAGAGTTTGAAATTTGTGTGCATAAGAGACTTGTGGAAATAAAAAATGCAACTCCCGAAATAACACAAAAACTTGCGAATATGGATATTCCTCAAGGGGTAGAGGTCGAAATCAAGATATAATGGAGGATGCCATGGTGAAAGGAATACTGGGTATAAAATTGGGTATGACTTCTGTGTATGAAGGCGATAAATTGGTTGCTGTTACTGTGCTAAAAGCAGGTCCATGCATGGTTACGAATAAAATGACCAAGGAGAAAAATGGGTATAATGCAGTACAGTTGGGATTTATAGAAGTTAAACCTGAAAAGTTAAATAAACCTGAAGCAGGTGTTTTCAAGGCAAAAAAATTATCAATGTTCAGATATTTAAAAGAATTTAGAAATATGGACGGTGAAATTGGAGATAACGTAACCGTAGAAATTTTTAAAGATTCTCGGTTCGTTAATGTTTCTGGTATCTCTAAGGGAAAAGGATTTTCCGGTGTAGTTAAAAGATGGGGTTTCGGTGGTTGGCCGAAGACACATGGTTCTGGTGGACTCCGGAGACCCGGTTCTATTGGAGCAGGTACCACACCTGGAAAAGTTTTTAAAGGACATCCTATGGCCGGGCATCTTGGGGTTAATCAGACGACAGTGCAAAAACTTAGAGTAGTTAAGATTATTCCTGAAAAGGATTTAATCCTTGTAAAAGGCAATGTTCCCGGTCCTGATAAAAACTTTATTGTTGTAAAGGCAGGAGGTTAATATGAAGGGAAATGTTTTGAATGTCAATTCAAAAAATATTAGTGAAATAAATTTACCCGAGAGATTTTTTTCTGTTCCTGGAAAAAAGCATCTTATTTATTCTGCCATAAGGACGCAGCGTACTAATAAAAGAAGAGGTACTGCATCAACGCAGCAAAGAGGAGATGTTAGTTACAGTACTAAAAAAATGAGGCCGCAAAAAGGAAGTGGCCGTTCCAGACAGGGCGCTAGGACATCTAATATCTGGAAAGGAGGGGCTGTGGCATTTGGCCCTCATCCCAAAACATATCACATAAAGTTGAATAAAAATGAAAAAAGAGTCGCTATTTTTTCTGCTCTTTCATCAAAATTTCGAGAAGGAAATGTGCATATTGTTGAGGGAATAAAAATTACTGGAAAAACTAAAGAAATTGTCCAGTTATTCAACAGCGTTAGTGATAATTTAAAAAAGGAACTAGGTACTATATTGCTTGTTTATTCAGATATAAATGGTGAAGTTGCGTTAGCAGCAAATAATATTCCATATTGCAAATCATTAAACTTTAAGTTTCTCAATGTTTACGATATTGTAGTATACGAATCGATTCTGTTTACTAAGGAAGCAGTGGAAGAAATGCAAGGATGGTGGAAAAATGAGTAATATAGAAGTTTTAATTAGACCTCTTGTTACAGAAAAGGCTACTGCTCTTGCTGAGAAAGGCAAGTATGTGTTTCTTGTAGATAAACGTGCGAATGCACGTATGGTGAAAGACGCCGTAGAAGAGTTTTTCTCTGTAAAAGTAAAAGATGTTAATATAAGCAAAGTATTTGGAAAAAGGAAGAGAGTAAAGTATGCGTTTAAAAAAACGCCTTCTTACAAAAAGGCAATCGTTACTCTCTATCCTGGTCATAAGATTGATTTAATGCATCATGTATAGTGGAGGTATAGGATGGGAATAAAAGAGTATAAACCTACAACTCCTGGTTTTAGAGGAAAATCAGTTCAGGTACACGAAGAAGTAACAAAGAAAAAACCAGAAAAATCATTGGTTGTAGGGCTAAGGAAAAAAGCTGGAAGAAATAATACTGGCAAAATTACAATGAGACGGAGAGGTGGTGGCCATAAAAGGCTGTATCGTATTATTGATTTTAAGCGCGATAAAAGAGATATACCTGCAAAGGTAAAGGCAATAGAGTATGATCCAAATAGATCGGCACATATTGCTTTGCTTACTTATAACGACGGTGCGAAAAGATATATTATTGCTCCGGTAGGGTTAAAAGTGGGTGATACAGTAACAGCTGGGGAAAATGCCGAAATCAAGGTTGGTAATGCGCTTCCAATAAAAAATATACCATTAGGTTCAATTATTCATAATATAGAGTTGTTTCCGGAAAGAGGAGCTATGTTAGTGCGATCTGCCGGTGGAGGCGCTCAATTGCTTGCTAAAGAGGGTAAATATGCACATGTGAAGCTTTCATCTGGGGAAGTAAGGATGATCAATTTAAACTGTTGGGCAACTATTGGCCAGGTAAGTAATGTAGATCATGGGAATATTAAGCTTGGGAAAGCAGGTACTAACAGACATCTTGGAAAGAGACCTAGCGTAAGAGGTGTAGTTATGAATCCAGTGGATCATCCACATGGTGGAGGCGAAGGCAAATCTCCTATTGGTCATCCTGGTCCTTTGACTCCCTGGGGAAAACCTACTCTTGGCTATAGAACGAGAAAGAAAAATAAAACTTCCGATAAATATATTGTTAGAAGGAGGAAGTAAGGATGAGTAAAAAAAATATGTTTGTGGATCCAAAGCTTCTTGGAAAGATCCAGAATTTAAACAAAAAAGGTGAAAAGAAAGTAATAAAGGTATGGTGCAGGAGATCTGCGATTACTAAAGAAATGATAGGACATACAGTTGCAGTACATAATGGAAAAACACATATTCCTGTTTATATTACACAGGATATGGTGGGACATAGACTTGGTGAATTTGCTGCAACTCGTACCTTTCGTGGCCATAAAGTTCCTACTGCAAGAACTGTTACTAAAACCTAAGGAGGAATATTATGGAAGTGTATGCTAAATCTAAACATTTACGATTATCTGCTACTAAAGTACGACTTGTAGCTGAACTTATAAAAGGCAAAGACATTGATGAAGCATTTTCAATTTTAAAAGTTCTCCCTCAAAAAGCTGCTAACTATCTGGAGAAAACTCTTAAATCAGCTGTTGCGAATGCTGAAAATAATTTTGATATGGATAAAGACTCATTATATGTTCACAGGGCATATATTGAGTCCGAAGGTCCTATGAAGAGGTTATATATGAGAGGAATGGGCAGAGCGGATATACAAAGAAAACCTGTGAGCCAGATTACTATAGTGGTAAAAAACAAAGAGGAGGTATAGAGTGGGACAGAAAGTACATCCTTCTGGATTTAGGATAGGCATAACGAAAGATTGGGTAAGTAAGTGGTATGCAAATAAAAAAAATTACTCTAATTTTGTCATGGAGGATATTATAATAAGAAGAGAGTTAGATAAATTAGGAATTGATGCAGCTATTTCTCATGTTGAGATTATTCGAAAAGGAGGAGAAGTTGGCGGCGAAGTAAAAGTGATTATATATAGTGCAAGGCCCGGTATGATAATTGGAAAGAAAGGGGCAGAGATTTCTAAACTGCAGAATAAATTAATGTGTGCAATTAATAATTCTGATATGAAAATAGGGATAGAAGTAAAGGAAGTAAAGCGTCCAGAAACAAACGCTCAACTTAT
>JAYELD010000123.1 GCA_034717215.1 Caldisericota bacterium | reverse complement strand
ATTCTTATACGGATTAATAGAAGAAAAAATTTTAAACGTATTATCTTTTATATCTATATTTTCAACCATAATTATTGCATTGTAACCAAAAGGAAGAGGGTCTCCAGTATTTAACATCACACCATCCTTACCCAATATCAAAGTCTTAGGATTAGCTAATGTTGCCCCTTGCGTATCTTCTGCATTTATAGCAATTCCATCGACAGCTGAAGCCGTATAAAACGGCGATGAAAACTTTGACCTCACTTCTCTTGAAACGATTCTGAAAGCAGATTCTTGGGTAGAAACTTTCTCTTCGTTAATTTCTCTTTTAAGTCCTAATTCATCCAGTACATCCCCCCAAATCTGCAATGCCTCTTTTAATGATTTTTTTTTCAAAAACAGTTCTCTTTCTACCATAATTCGAACATCACCTTTTCCCCTTTTTTCAGGCCTTCGCTCATAAGTGGAATGGTTATAATACCATCACCAAAAAGTAGAGGGCTCACAAATGCTGATTCAGAAAATATTGGTGTAACAAAGTTCCCACCATTATCCAAACTAAACTTCCCTATAATAAATTCTTCTCTTCCCTTACGTGATGGAATATTCTCGGTAATCTCTGCAAATACGATTTTTCTTTTTAATTTAATGCCCATCTTTTGGAATATAATATTTCGCACAACGCTTCGGTACACGAGGAAAGATGCAAGTGGATTGCCTGAAAGTCCCATAATAAGCTTACCATCGATCACTCCAAATACAGTTGGTTTCCCCGGCGAAAGATGCATCCCATGGATAACAACACCAAGTTTACCTAACGAGTTGATTGCCTCCACAGTAAAATCAAAGTTACCCTTACTTGTGCCTCCACTCATAAGGACAACATCATTTTCATTAAGCGCAGTTTTTAAAGCGGAGATAATCTTTTTCTTATCATCCTTCACAATTTCGTATCTGTTGACAATGAACCCGTCTTTAATAACCTCTGCAGCAAGAGCATAGCTATTGCTATCGTATACTTTACCTTTTCCAAGCTCTCCTTCGTCGCAAAGTTCATTTCCCGTAGCAAAAATACCTACCTTCACGGGTTTAAAAACAAAAACTTTTTTTATTCCAAAACTTCTTATTCCGGCAATCTTTTCAGGTGTAATAAAATCTCCTTTTTCGAGTATGATGCTGTTCTTTTTGATGTCATCGCCGACAGGTAAAACATTTTCCCCTCTTGAAACCTCTTTCGTAACAAAGATTTCATTGCCGCGCATTTCAGTATATTCAAACATAACAACAGCATCAGATCCCTCAACGACTACACCACCTGTCGGCGTAAAAACTGCTTCATCATCAGCTAAACAAATAGAAGGAAAATCTCCGATATGCGTCTCGCCAACTAATTTAAGCGGAATAGGATTACCGTTTGATGCACCCCTGATGTCTTCACAATGCACAGCAAAACCATCAACAAGAGATTTTTTAAAAGATGGAACACTAAATGACGCAAAAACATCCCTGCTAGCAACCCTGTTAACAGCAGAT
This sequence comes from Caldisericota bacterium, assembly GCA_034717215.1. NCBI lineage: Bacteria > Pseudomonadati > Caldisericota > Caldisericota bacterium. Next base: position 27,559 of record JAYELD010000123.1, on the reverse strand, counting down.
AAAATATCCATCTCCTCAAAAGAAGGGGAAAGAGTAATGAGAGAAGGTATCTTCTGTATTACATCAGTCCTTTTGCTTACAGTGAAAAACTTTTTAGGCATTTCTTAAAATCCTTTAAAACAACTTCAACAGGCTGATTAATCGAAATTTCGCTCTTTGAAAAAATTGGAGCATTAGGATCGCTGTTCACAGCAATAATATGTCTACCATTAACTCCGCTCAAATGCTGTAATGCACCTGAGATACCCAATGCAATATAGATATCGGGTGAAATAGATATACCTGTCTCTCCTATCATTCTTTCCTCGGAAAACATCCCTATATCCGCTAAAGGCCTTGTGCAGCCAATTTCTCCATTAATACTTTTTGTAAATTTCTCTACCTCTGGCATAAGAGAAGGCTTTACTCCTCTTCCTACTCCTACGACAATACGTGCTGTTTTAATAGGATTTGCAGATGTTTTTTTAACAGAGTTACATTGGATCAAATCGCTTGTCGCAAATGAAACATATTTAGGTTTTATAGGGGGCATCTCCGCCACTTTGTCATCTTTCAAAATAAGAAGCACGGGGCAAGAAACAGATAGTACCTCTGCAAAAAGATTATTCCCTCCGGGAACTGTGCCTATCAACCTGTCGCCATCCATTTTCAATTTCTTACTATGAGCAATAAGTCCAAGCCCTTTCCTGCCAGAAAAATAAGACGCAGTTTCTCTCAATATAAGGTCGGACGAAAAAAAGATGACATCAGGAGTAAGTTCTTCACACACTTTCATTAAAAAACTGCATCCTTCAATTACATTTGTTATTTCGTCAGATGGCACAAAGTTGGCACTGCTTTTTTTGTCAAAACTAGCAACAAAAATCTCCCCGCCTAGTTGGCTTACCTTTTCAATAATACCATTATGCTTGTTCACTACAATAAGAAATTTCATACGACACCTGCTTTCTCAAGAAAATCCGCAAGATGTTTAGCTCCGTTCTCTTTTATCAATTCAGTGTTAGATGGAAGCTCAACCTGAACAACATTCACTACTTCTGTCTTTGACCCTGATTTGCCAATTCTTTTTTCCGGGAGTTTCAACTCTTTGTTCGTATATATTTCAACGCTTTTTTTTCTCTCGTCCATAAGACTAAAAAGATTTACTGTTATGCCATTATTAATCCCTCTCCTTACAGAAACGAGTGCGGGCAATTTCAGTGTGTATCTCTCTATTGATTCTTCTCTCAATCGTTCTATTTCCAGTGATTTATCCATCTTTACAGAGCTTGCCTGAGAAACAAAAGGAATATCCAAAAGAGCTGCCATTTCGCCTCCAAGCTGACCCGTTGCCCCATCAAGAGAATAATCACCTTGCAGGATTAGATCGTAATCCGGAATAAGTTTTTTAATCGCACTGCCCAGAACGAAAGCCGTTGCAATAGTATCAGAACCAGCAAACGCTTTATCGGTAAGCAGTATCACGCGATCAAATCCGTACTTAAATAAAGTAGAAAGTAATTCGCTCTCCTTCAGAGGTGCCATTGATACAGCTATAAGTTCCCCACCTACCTCTTCTTTTAATTTTATTCCCCCCTCAGCAGCAAGAAGGTCAAGTGGGTTAAAAATAGATGCAACATTCTCTCTTACCACTCTTCCGGTTTCTTTGTCAATTTTAATCTCTTCAGGCACTACCTTTACAGTAACAACAATTTTCATCTTTCCTCCTCATGTTTAACCTAACTTTTCACCAATTTTTAATCTAGTTCCGTTAATAAATTCTGAAGCACAAATACGTCTTTTCCCTTCAATCTGCACTTCTTTAATAAGCAATGCACCCGCTCCGCATTGTACAACAAAACCTTCTTTTAGTAAATCAATAATTTCCCCGGGAGCTCCTTTATCAAGATCTAAAGTGTTTGCCTTAAATAGTTTAAGCCGTTTCCCTCTAAAAAAAGTAAATGAAGCAGGAGAAGGATAGAGTGCTCTTATCTTGTTGTATATACGTACATTATCTTCTTCCCAATGTATCAATTCATCCTCTTTTGTAATCTTCTTTGCATAACTTCCTTTTCCTTGCTGAGTTATTTCGCTGTAACTCCCACTTTTTACCATAGATATAGCTTGTTTTAACAATGGGATCCCTATATTTATAATTTTTTGCTCGACGTCTTCCCGCGTATCATCAAGCAAAATTTCGAGAGACTGCTTTAGAAGTACGCCGCCTTTATCCAATTTTTCATTTATTACCATAACAGAAATAGCACTCTTCGTCACACCATCCATTATTTGTCTCTCTATGGGAGCTGCCCCCCTGTACAATGGAAGCTCGGAAGGATGCAAGTTCAAAGCACATTGTGCAATGGATAAAATATAATCTGGAATAATTTTCCCGAAAGATACAACGACAAATAGATCAGGGGAAACAGATCCTATCCTGTCCTTACAGCTTAAATCAAACTTTTCAACAGTAATGAATGGTAGTCCAAGTCCTATTGCGCTTCTTTTTACAGGATTAGCGAAAAGGTTTTTCCCTCTCTTCTGTGGTTTATCGGGCATAGTAACGACAAGCACCGTATCTTCTTTTAGTGCTTCGAGAAATGGAATAGAAAAATAGGAAGAGCCAAAAAAAACAATTTTCATTTTCTCTTAAACCTTTTTACTAATTGTTCGGGCAGTTCATAACCCTCTTCTACGGTAAATTCTTCTATCTTTTCAATATAATCAGTAAAAATAATACCCTTTAAATGATCTGTTTCGTGCTGGAATACACGAGCTTTCAACCCATCCAGCTCCAGTTTAAATCTTTTGCCTTTAATATTTAATCCTTTAACAATGATTTTCTCAGCACGTTTCACTGGGCCATAAACACCTGGTACGGAAAGACACCCTTCTTCTTTTACTTCTTCTCCTTCTTTGGAAACAATCTCGGGGTTTATTACAACATCTTTGCCGTCATCCAGTTTATATACAAATAAGGCAATAGAAATCCCAACCTGCGGAGCAGCAAGCCCCACTCCGGGAACTTTGCTGGCATCCATTGTTTCAAACATTTCCTTTATAAGGTCGACTATTTTCTTATCAATACTTTTTATCTTTTGTGCCTTTTTTCTAAGCATCGGATTACCATACGTTATTATCTTCATATATCTATTTCTCCCTTCCTTAACACTACAGAAGCCTTGCCTCTACAATCAATTACAGTAGAAGAAACATTACTGCTTGTTACATTATACTCAAAAAGTATTGGATACACAGCGTCGCCAAAAATATGTACAACATCTTCTTTTGTAAGTAATGCAGGTCTATTAGATACATTAGCACTCGTCGCAAGAAGGGGCATTTTTATGTATGCAAGAAAATCAAGTAAAATGGGAAAATTCGGAATTCTTACACCAACGCTTGTCCCCTTGCCAAAAGGAGTTGTATACAAAACTTCGTCAGAATAAAACACTGCAGTCATTGGTCCCGGAAAATACGTCTTAAGTAGAGAATACGCGTAAGACGGGATAAGTCTTGCATATTTTAAAATCTCTGTGGAAGAATAAGTAAGCAAAGAAAGTGGTTTTTCAAAAGGCCTATTTTTTAATGCAAACAGTTTTTCCACTGCGAGCTGGTCCAGTCCATTCACGCCAATCCCTATGACCGTATCCGTAGGAAAAGCGATAATCTTGTGTTCCAGTAAAGCTTTCCTGGCTAATTCAAATTCTTTCATTTATTTAACTCCCCCGGCTATTCTATAAAACCCTGCAAGATCCTTTAAAATTTTAATATCTTTATATCCGGTTTTTTCCATTTCATTCCTTATTGCGTGTTCTATTCCATCGTCAATTTCAATAATCAACACCCCTTCTTTCTTTAAAAATTTATAAGATTTCTCAATAAGGCTCGGATAAAAATTAAACCCGTCATTCCCTCCGTCAAGGGCGTTAGTAGGTTCAAAATAAAGGTTTTTACAATTTTTCTTTTTCACATACGGAGGGTTAGAAATAACAATATCAAATTCCTCGTCAAAAGTAAGCTCATTATAATCTTTCCGTACAAAATCCACCCTGTCATATAGATCAAATTGCAATGCATTTTTTTTAGCCGTTTCAATAGCGACATCTGAAACATCGATGCCTAAACCGCTGCTTTTGTAGTTATAATAAAGAAAAGAAAGAATAATACAACCTGTTCCAGTGCCTATATCAAGCACATATTTCGCTTCTCCGTTAGATATTTTTATCGCCTCTTCCACTAACATCTCTGTCTCAGGACGAGGAATGAGTATTCCTTCCCGCACGAAAAAATCTAACCCCATAAAAGCTTTATGGTTTGTTATATAAGAAAAAGGGTATCCTGATTGCCGTTTTTTGACAAGCAATTTAAAATTTTCTTCGTCAGCAAGCAAAACATCTTTTGCAAGATTTGAAAGAATCTTTTCCCTTCCCATTTTTAATACATAAGAAAGCAAAAGCTCGGATTCTAAACGTGGAGTATCAGTTATATTATTTAGAGATTTTTGACCAAATAGAACAAGAGACTTTACATCCATTGACAAATCACTACTCTTTAGTTTCCAGCAGTTTTAACTGTTCCCTCTCGTCTTCTTCAATAAGCTTGTCGAGCAACTCGTCCATTTCTCCTTCAAGAATAGAAGGTAAATTATACAACGAAAAATTAATACGATGATCTGTCACACGTCCCTGCGGAAAATTATATGTCCTGATCCGTTCATTTCGATTTCCCCTGCCAACCTGAGAACGCCGTTTTTCAATCATCTCCTGGTCTTTTTGACTCTGAAAAAAATCATACAACCTCGCATAAAGAATTCTCATCGCTTTAATTTTATTCTGGAGCTGAGAACGTTCATCCTGACAGGTTACCATAATACCTGTTGGTTTATGCAAAATGCGTATAGCTGTTGCCACTTTTTGCACATTCTGCCCGCCATGCCCGCTAGCATGATAAACATCTATACGTAAATCCTCCGGGTTAATACTTTCTTCTAAATCAACCGTTTCTGCCTCAGGAAGGACTGCAACAGTCACAGTAGATGTGTGAATTCTTCCGGATGCTTCTGTTTCAGGCACTCTTTGAACTCTATGTACCCCACTTTCATATTTAAAACGCTTATAAGCATTTCTTCCTGAAATAGAAAAAATAATTTCCTTAAATCCTCCGATATCAGTTGGGCGAGCATCCATTATCTCTACTTTCCAGCCCTTCTTTTCAGCATATATTGTATACATTTTATACAAAGCTGCTACAAAAAGAGCCGCTTCATCCCCACCAACTCCTGCACGTATTTCCATAATAATATTTTTCCCATCCATTGGATCCCTTGGTAAAAGTGAAAGTTTTATGTCTTTGAGCGCCTTCTCCTTTTCTTCTGTCAGAGCCTCAATTTCTTTTTCGGCAAGCTTTTTCATTTCGGGATCGTCACTCATTAGTAAATCAGATGCCCCTTTCAACTCTTTTTCAAGTCTTAGAAATGTTCTAAACTTTTCTATGATATCCTGAAGTTCTTTACGTTCTACCGAATATTTTTTAATAAGTTGCTGATTGGAGAGCACTTCTTGTTTTGAAAGAAGGTCGGTCAGTTCATCATACCTTTTGACCAGTTTTTCTAACTTATTTTTCATGGCTTACTCACTCTGCTCATCAGGTTTATTTAAAACATAATGGTGCTTTCGGCACCGTGCTTCATATTTTTCTAATGCCCCTATTACAATAATAGGGTCCTCATAATTTGCCGGCTTCCCATCAATCAGCCGCTGTGTTCTGGTAGCTTCTTCGCCACAAATAGCACAGATGGCATGAAGTTTTAACACCTCGTCTGCAATAGCCATAAGATTGGGCATTGGCCCAAAAGGCTCCCCACGAAAATTCATATCTAACCCTGCCACAATCACACGTCTGCCATCACCTGCCATATTGTTAACAACATCCACAAGTGCATCGTCAAAAAACTGTGCCTCATCGATTGCAACAACATCTGTATTGCTGTTAATTTTATCCATAATTTCCACTGCTGACTTTACCGGACATCCTTGTACCTTTTCTCCATCATGAGAAACAATTTCTACCTCAGAATATCTTGTATCAATTAAGGGTTTAAATACCTGTATCTTCTGCTTTGCAATACGCGCTCGCCGAACCCTTCGCAGAAGTTCCTCACTTTTTCCAGAAAACATACAGCCTGTTATAACTTCTATTTTTCCTATTCTATTTTTCATCACCGGTTATTATACTTTCGAGAAATTCTTTATTTGACTCAGTTTTCTTCAGCATATCTAATAACCTTGACAAAGATTCAGAGGGATCAAGAGAGCTAATGAATTTCCTCAAAGTCCAAATCTTTTTGTATTCCTCAGGCGTATACAAAAGTTCTTCTTTTCTTGTACCAGACTTCTTTATATCTACAGCAGGGAACAACATCTGTTCCGCAAGTGATCTGTTCAATATAATTTCCATATTACCAGTGCCTTTAAATTCTTCATATATAACCTGGTCAAGCCTGGACCCTGTGTCTATCAGTGCGGTAGCAAGCATTGTAAGACTTCCGCCATTTAAAATATTTCTTGCAGCACCAAGGAATTTTTTAGGCCCTTTAATTGCAGATGGATCCAAACCACCTGACAGAGTTTTTCCCGTATTTGAACTCAAAAGGTTGTATGCCCTGGTTAACCGGGTAATACCATCCAATAAAATCATTACATCCTTTCCCATCTCAACAAGTCTTTTTGCCCGTTCAAGTGCCAGCTCAACAACTCTTATATGATTTTCAGGGGATTGATCAAATGTGGAGCTTATCACCTCAGCAGAAACAGACATTTGCATATCCGTCACTTCTTCTGGACGCTCATCTATCAGTAAAACCATAAGTATAATTTCAGGATGATTTTTAGCAACACTTTGAGCAATTGACTTAATGAGTGTTGTTTTTCCTGCTTTAGGCGGAGAAACAATAAGCCCCCTCTGCCCCTTGCCCAACGGGTCAACAAGATCCATAATTCTAAGTGCAATATTACATCCAGGAGTTTCCAGTATAATCCTTTGGTCCGGATACATAGGTGTAAGAGTTTCAAATACAGGACGTTTCAAATAACCTGTAACTTCCACCCCATTAATTGTCTTTACTGTAACTAAAGAAGAATATTTGCTGCCGTCTCTCTGCGGTCCCTGGACTGGTCCGGAGATAGTATCCCCTGTTTTTAAACCAAATCTTCTTATTAGTGGCGGAGATACGTATACATCAGAGAAAGAAGGAAAATAATTAGACCTCAAAAATCCATATCCGTCAGGATGTATCTCGAGAAGTCCTTTAAAAAACATTTCTTCCTTTTTTTCATCTATAACTGTTGCTGTTTGCTCTCTCTGGATATTTTCGGATTGTTGAGCAGGCCTTACTGGTCTTTCTTTTGTTCTGTTTTCCTGACTCATCTGCGCTTTTACAGCCCCCTGTGTCTCGCCTTTGTCAACGTCAATCCCACCGGGTGCTTTTCCGCCAATGCCTTTTTCTTTTCTGATTTCGTTCATTCTTTTCTCTATTTCTACAAGAAGTTCAGGTTTTCGAAAATGGGTATAATTTTTAACTTTTATAGCTTTTGAAATTTTATAGAGATCTCTTGCAGTCCTTTTGCTAAGCTCTTCCCTGGTAATACTTAAATCCACATCTAGGTCATCGTTATTCATTCGTTAATTAATCCTCCTTACTAAAATCATTCCTCATGCTTTAGGATTCAGACGCTTTTGAATCTTTTCCTCAAAAGTATCTAACTTGCTTTTTACAAAAAGTATGATTTTTGTTGCCTCATCCTCTACTTCCTTCTTAAAATTCTCATCTTTCAAAAATTTTAAGTTAATAACTACATTGTAAAAAGCACCTCGAGTAGCAGTATCTGCGAGAAGCAATGCTACTCCTACGTCGCTTATAGCTGAATCCACTGTAGTGTTTATCACAAAATCAAAATAATCAAAAACTTCTTTAACGTTGCGCATCACCTCAAGTGGGACAAGAGACGCAGCCTTCAGCCCTAATTGTATTTCTCTTCTTCTATGCTCTTTTTCTTCCTTCTCTTTCCTCGGCATTTTATATGCCGCCATCACTTTATCAAAAGCGCCTGCGTCTTCGTCCACAAGTAAAACCAGCTTTTTTGATAATCTACTACACTTTTTTGCCACCTTTTTACATTGTTCTACTTCGTCCGGATCATCTTTCTTTTTTAAAGAAACCTGCAAAACCATTTCAATAAGAGCTGCACTCATTGCCCCAGTTAAAGCAGCTGCACTACCTCCGCCGGGAGTAGGAGTATCTAACGCTAGTTTTCTAATAAAATCTTTTACAGAGAGTTCTGTAAGCATAGCTTTACCTCTTTTCTCTAAACCGTATTATATATTGAAGGTACTTGCTAAAGTCTTTTAAATGAGCTCCTTGGGAAACAGCGATTAATACCTTTGTGGGATTTAGTACTGTACTTCCGGCAAGCGCATCCACGCCGTACTCAAATAAAACATCGCTCATTACTACGGATGGCCCAAGTAATATTATATAACAATTTTTAGATAATTCAAGTAGTCTCTTGTAAGTTTTATTAACAAATACACTCCCCGAAATTACCACTATATCCGCCCGTGGAATAAGAAACTCAGATGCAGTATCGGGATAATCACCTTCCTTTGGCATCTTCTCTATAATTTCTAAAGACTTTGCCCTGTTTTTTATTTTATCTATCCTAGGAAAATGCCCGATGAACACAATTTTTTTACCTTGCCCAATTTCCTCAATGTAATCTAATCCATTAATTTCCTTCCCAACAGGATCTATTAAAGAATTAATGGCAGCAACCCCAATGCTCGCCTCCGTTGGATTCCAGGATTTTGAAAATTGAGCAATTTCCTTTGCACTTTTACCAATAAGTTCGCCTGTAAATCGAGTAAACATATGATATGCCTCAGGAAAATTTAATCCAAACCCACAATTCCTGCTTTCAACCACAGTCCAGTTTTTACCGACACGTACATCTTTAATAGAAAAATCAGTCAATGTCTGGAGAATTTCATCGAAAATTTTCATCGCAAATACATAATAAAAGCTTTTTTTCATTAGTCAAGTCGCGAATCATAAAAAATGGCAGTTGCAAATATTTTTTCCTTTTGTAAAATTGCAATTAGTTAGTAATGCTTTTGCGGAGGAAAATATGAAAAATATAGCAGTATTAGGATTGGGTTTTGTAGGATTGCCGTTATCACTCACATATGCAATGCATGGAAAAAAAGTATACGGCATTGATATAAACAATGACTATGTTGAAGATCTTAAAAAATACAAAACCCATATCATTGAAAATTACAAAGGCAAAACAATAGAAGAAATTTTAGAAAACACAATAAAAAAAGGCCTTTTTATCCCCACAAACTCAGTCGAGGAAGGCCTCAAAAATACGGATAAAATTATCGTTACCGTAGGAATCCCTATTACAAATGGCGTACTGCAAAAGGAAATCTTTAATGCTGCAATAAAATCAGTAGGGAAAAACCTCAAAAAAGGAGACCTCGTACTTATTCGCTCCACCGTACCGCCAGGCACTACAAGGGAAGTAGTACTGCCTATTCTTGAAAAAGAAAGCAAACTAAGGTGCTCAAAAGATTTTTATTTAGCATACTCTTCAGAACGCATTGCAGAAGGAAAAGCATTTGAAGAATTTCAAACAATGCCAGTATCAGTTGCAGGAATAGATAAAAAAAGTACAAACAAAGCATATAAACTGCTAAAAATAATAAATAAGGAAAATATAATGGTCGCAACGGAACCAGAAGTTGTAGAAATAGCAAAACTCATTGAAAATAGCTCAAGAGATGTAAACATTGCACTTGCAAATGAACTTGCTTCACTTACAGAAAAAATGGACATTGATGCTGTAGAAGTGATAAATGTAGCAAACACACACAAGCGTGTGCATCTGCTCAAACCTGGAATCGGAGTAGGAGGGCACTGCATCCCCTATTCCTCCCTCTACATCTTTGATAAAACAGATAAAATGAAATTGCCAATGGAAATTTTACATACGGTAAGAGAAGTAAATCAACAAAGACCAAGAAACATCTTAAACCGCCTGGAAGGTACATTAAAAAAAATAGGCAAAGAAGTTGAACACAGTAAATTTGCAATCCTTGGAATAGCAATGAAAGATAACTCCCCTGATATTTCAGAAAGCCCGACAATGCGATTAAAAGACCTAATACTGCAAAGCGGCGGAGAAGTTAACTGGTTTGACCCCAATGTAACCGGAAATTTCCCTTTAAAAAGAAATAGTATTCAGGAAACTGTAAAAGATGCCGATGTTATCATTCTCCCGATAAAACAGGACAACATTAAGATAGAGCCGCACAAATGGCGAAAGTTCATCAAAAAAAATGCTATTATATTTGATGCAAGAAGACTCATCAGCAAAGAAAAAGCAAAAAAAATGGGATTTATATATACAAGGATATGAGGATAAACATTGCCGATATCCCTGTTGATAATATTACAATAGAAGAAGCAATTGATAAAATAAAAACCTTTCTACGTAATAAAACACCGCGTTTTGCCGTAGCAATAAACCCAGAAAAAGTTCTTAAAGCAAAAAAAGATGATGAATTAGAAGAGATTTTGAAAAAAAGCGACCTGAACTTTGTCGATGGAATTGGAATAGTCTGGGGATCAAAAATATTATACAAAAAGAAAATCAAAGAACGCATTGCAGGGATAGACTTGTTTGTGTCCGTTTTAAAGCTTTCAGCCAAAAATAAATACAGAGTTTATCTACTTGGATCAAAAGAAAAAACAATAAAAAAAGCAGTAACCGTAATCAAAAACAGTTACCCTCAAATAGAAATAGCCGGATTTCATAATGGATATTTTGAAGACGAAGAAAAAGTCGTTACCAACATAAAAAACAGCAATGCAGACATACTGTTTGTTGGTATGGGAAGTCCAAAACAGGAAAAGCTTATCTATAACAATTTAGACAAACTAAATGCAAAATTTGCTATGGGAGTAGGAGGAAGTTTTAACGTATTGTCCGGCGAATTCAAAAGGGCTCCACAAACTGTCCAAAAAATGGGGTTAGAATGGTTTTATAGATTCATCCTGAATCCAAAGAGATTGCCAAGAATTCTTTCGCTTCCAAAGTTTATCTTTTTGCTCACCTGGTATCCTGAAAGAAAAAAAGAAGAGATAAATTTTTTTAATATAACAATATCCAATCGAAATATAAGAAATACATTACATATCACAGAAGAGTTCATCAAATCAGAGAAATTTCATCTCGTTGTAACACTAAACGGAGAAATGGCTGGAAAAGTTTTTAAAGATAAAGCTTTTTTTGATATTGTCAAAAAAAGCAACCTGGTCATTCCAGACGGAATAGGTATCGTATGGGGAGCCAGAATGCGAGGAGAGCGAATCTTGCACAGAATACCCGGAGTAGAGTTCGCATGGCACCTTTTAGAGCTTGCAAATAAAAAAGGGTACAAAGTATATCTTTTGGGGGCCAAAGAAAAAGTGTTAAAAAAAGCAGTCAAGAATATAAAAGACACATTCCCTTTTATCAATATAGTTGGTTTTCATTCAGGCTATTTTGATGAAGGGGAAGAGAAAAATATTATAAATGAGATTAAGAAAAACAACACTCAGATACTCCTTGTCGGAATGGGAGGCGGAAAACAAGAAAAATGGATATGGCACCACAAGGACGAATTAAATACACCGCTCACCGTAGGAGTAGGGGGGTCATTAGATGTCTGGAGCGGTAAAGTAAAAAGAGCTCCCAATTTTATTCAACGAACAGGATTAGAATGGCTGTATCGCATCATCATACAACCCAAAAGGATTATAAGAATGGGAAATGTTATCTCGTTTGCTTTCAGGGTAATGATGGAGAGAAGAAAAAGATGAAAATTCTGCTAACAGGGTACTTTGGCTTTGGGAATGCAGGAGACGAAATGATCTTTCATGTTATGAAAACAAAATTCGAAAATAAGGGACATTGCGTATATTCCTTCATAAAAAATCCCAAAAATATGAATGAATTTAGGAGAAATAGCATAAAAGCAATTTACTCTGCCATTAAAAAAAGTGATATCGTAGTCAGTGGAGGCGGAGGGATTCTACAAGACAAAACAAGCTCAAAAAGTTTGCACTACTACCTATTTATCATAAAAGTTGCAAAATTGCTGCATAAAAAGGTTGCCGTATTTGCGCAAGGCATAGGACCATTAAATAAACAGATAAATAAAATTGCAGTAAAAAAGGCTCTTAATAGGGCAGATCTTATAACGGTAAGGGATATCCATTCACAAAATATACTAAGAGACATAGGCGTCACAAAAAAAATCAACCTCACAAGCGATTTGGGCTTTCGTTATAAAGAGCAAAGAAGCATACCCCTTCCATTTGACTGTTTCATTGTTTATGCAATAGGAAAAGCCAGGAAAATGCCCCCATTAATAGTACTTGCAGATGTTGGAAGCTATATTAAAAAAAGCACAGGCCTTCCGATAATTATCCTCCCGTTCTACCCGGAAAGAGATGGAGAAGTTGCAAAAAATCTATCAGCAATTTTAGAAAGCCCATTAATCATACCGGAGTATATTGAACAATACCCGTACATAATAGAGAAAAGTGAATTTGTCGTCGGAATGCGATACCACGCAATTCTCCTTTCGGCTCTGAAAGAAAAAGCATTTGTGGGCTTATCCTATGACCCGAAAGTTCGCTCCCTCATGAAGGAGTTGGAAATAGATGGGATAGAAAGCTATGAAAATTTATCGATAAACGATTTTAAAAATGTATTTAACAAAAATTTCGCGGAACGGGAAACAATACAGAAAAAACTTAAAACAAAATTAACTACCCTCAAAGAAAGGGCAGAGGAAAATTTTGACCTCTTTAGCAAAACATTTGACAAATAAATTTAATCCCTTAAATCTCTTGCTTCCCCCACATTGTATGATATGCGGAAAAAATACAGATAGAGAAAATATATGCAATGACTGCAAGGGAAAAATAAAATACCTTGAATACCCCTTAATTGAACATAAAAAAAATATCTATTTTTATGCGATCGCAGAATACAAAGGAATAATGGAAGAAGCAATTAAAATATTAAAGTTCAGAAAAAGAAAAATCATTGCAAAAGATTTAGCCAATATAATAATTAATTTCGTAAGTAAAGAAAAAATGCAGTTTGAACACATAGGATTTGTGCCTATGACATACTCCGAATCACGGGAAAGGGGATTCAACCAAACATATCTCATGGCAAAAGAAATTTCTAAAACAAATAAAATTCCCATTTTTAGCGGACTGAAAAAAACAAAAGAAACTAAAAAACAGATTGGGTTAAGCAAAAGAGAAAGAAAAGAAAATCTAAAAAGCGCATTTAAAGTGACCGATAAAATAGAAGGAAACATAATGATAATAGATGACGTCTACACCACAGGAAATACTGCAGCTGAAATCACAAAAACAATCGCAAGAAAAACAAAATCAAATATTTACTTTATTGCTCTCTCCAGAAAGATAAACTAAGCAAACATAACGCCGGATAACTATTGTGCAGCAGCTTCTTGATATTCTTTTATTAATGAAGCAAAAAGTTCTTTAACCGATACAATTTTGTTCACCCTCCAGGCATTGGCTCCGGAAAAAGCAAACCCATTTTCAAGAAAACCTTTCTTGGCATTCGTTAACGCAAAAGCAATGCAGTATGGAACTTTTTTATAATCGCACGTTTTTAAACATTTATACGTGCATGTAAAAGGTTGTTTCTTTCCCATTGCAACACCTTCAAGAAATCTATTTCTAATTGCTCTTCCCGGCAAACCTACAGGACTATCAATAATTATGATATCTTCTCTTTTGCACTTTATATACACATCTTTGAATTCGTCCGAAGCATCACATTCATCAGTACCAACAAACCTTGTAGCCATCTGGACACCCTCTGCTCCTAACTGCATAAATTTATGGATATCAGCACCAGTGTATATTCCCCCAGCTGCAACTACGGGTATATCTTTATTAAAACGTTTCGCAAAAGATTTCACCACAGAAATCACTTTTGGTAATATCTTTTCAAGGCTGTAATTCTTGTCATTGATCTGTTTCTTTGCAAAACCAAGATGACCACCGGCCATTGGCCCTTCAACAACTACTGCATCTGGCACTTCGTTATAATGTTTTGCCCAGTAATTAAATATAAGCGCGGCAGCTCTTGAGGAGGATACTATGGGAACAAATTTAGTTTTGATTTCGTTTACGGTATCCATTATTTCTTTGAGACTTTTTAGAGGAAGCCCTGCCCCTGCAAAAATTAAATCCGCACCCTCTTCCACTGCAACACGGACAAGATTTGAAAAATCCGAAAGAGCTACCATTATATTAACGCCAATAATACCATTTGTTCTCTTTTTTGCTTTTCTGATTTCTCTTTTCAATGCCCGTTTATTTGCTTCTTCAAAATTACTTCTGAAATCGTGTTCCAGCATACCAATTCCTGCTGCACCAATTACCCCTATTCCTCCCTCATTTGCAACTGCAGAAGCAAGATTGGAGAGAGATATGCCAACACTCATCCCTCCCTGAACAATCGGGATGTTAGCAGTCAAATCGCCTATTTTTAGAACAGGTATTTTCTTGTAAGCTTCATAACTCATTTTCCCCATTATTAGACCCCCTATTTCAAGGTATATAATATTAATCACCTTTTCTAATTAAATTATAAGGCCTTTATAAAAAAGTCAAGTTAGATTTATTCTTTCATTGTTAAAGCTTGACAATTTCACCTTCATTTTTAAATAGTCCTCACCTCTACATCTCATTAATTCAATGCGTAATGTTTGAAATACGAATGAAATTTGCTATAATTCAACTTAAGGAGATCGAATATGAAAGCGATTAAAAAATCAATTTTTGTTATTCTAATCATATCAATGATATTTATTTCGCTACCAACCACTTCTACCTCAAGCTACCAATTCAATTACTCAACAGATTCTATATACATCAGAGATACACTAAATAATAACTTTATGTTGCCGTACAAACCTTTCACAAAAAATAATGTTTTTCTAATACCGCTCAGGGCAACGGTAGAAAACGCAGGAGGAATTGTAGAATATAACAAAGAAGACAAATCAATTTTACTTAAATACGGAGACAGAACAGGAAGGCTTAGTTTAGGTAAAAACACAGGAATAGCAGAGAATAAAACATTTATTTTTGCAGAAAAACTTTTTGTTATAAACGGAAGAACAGCAATAGATGTGCGATATATTGCTTTGCTCGTTAGTGGCATTCTGAAACAAAAAAACAACTCCTGCTCGATTACTTTTTATCCCATATTCAATAAAAAAGATGCCCTGCATCACGACACCACCCTGTACGGAGAGCCGCATAGAATTATATCTCTGGGAGCAAACATCACAGAAATATTGTATGCTATCCATGCAGAAGATAAAATAGTTGGCGTATCAAATTTTTCTGATTACCCAAAAGATGCTAAAAACAAAACACAAGTAGGAGGATTTTTTAATCCTTCCATAGAGAAAATTTTTGCACTTTCCCCGGACATAATACTCATTGCAAGAGGCACGCCGCTCACTGTGATAGACAAGCTCAGGGCCCTCGGACTAAAAATATACACCTCTGACCCGCATACGATAAACGATATATACACACTGATTTCCGCAATAGGAAACATCACCGGCAACGTAGAAGAAAGTGTGAATTTAATAAAAAAACTTCAGGGAATTGAAAATAACATAACAAACAAAGTAAAAAATATCCCTGAGGCAAACAAGAAAAAAATCTACGTAGAAATATGGAACAACCCACAAATGTCTGTAGGCGAAGATACATTCGTAAACGCCCTAATCGAGGGAGCTGGAGGCATAAACATCACCAAAAATCTGAAAGGAGATTGGCCAATAGTAAACAGTGAATACATAATAAAAGAAAACCCTGACACAATTATTCTCCTCTACGCGAGCGAAAAAACCGACATTGAAAAACGGCCGGGATGGAGCGAAATAAATGCCGTGAAAAATGGAGAAATCTACATTGAAGACCCGGACATATTTGAAAGACCTTCACCGAGAATCCTGAACGGCCTGACAAGATTTTACGAAATCCTGTATGGAAACGACTAACAACAAACTAAAATTTTTGTTAATACCTTTAATCTTTAGCTTTGCCATCATATTCCTACTGTCTCTCGTAATAGGAGATATCAATACTTCGCTAAAAACAGTATTTAAAGTATTGACAGGAAATGGAGACGCATTGTCGCGGAGTGTTATCATCCAGATAAGACTTCCCAGATTTTTAGCTGCAGCTGCAGTCGGGAGCATGCTTGCAATTGCAGGCCTCATCATGCAAACAATCTTTCGAAACCCGCTGGTTGATCCGTACTTTTTAGGCATATCATCGGCTGCAGAATTAGGAATAAGTGTTGCAATTATGCTTGGCGTAAGCAGTACGCTATTTGGCATATCTATAATGTCCATTATTGCTTTTTCATTTTCAGTAATACTAATATTTGGCATTGTAAAAATCGCAAGATTAAAGAATTTCCTGGAATCAAAAATAGCAATAGTCCTCCTGGGTATCGCAATATCGTATATGCTATCCGCTATAAATAATTTTCTCATCTTCTACAAAAAAGATATATTCATTAAAAGCACATTTTGGGCATTAAAGGGCTTTAATACCGCAAACATCTCGGAATTTTTATTTGCAGTACCTTTTCTTGTCGCAGGATTTATATACATTCTACTCAATGTAAAAAAGATGAACATCTATCTGTCAAGCGACCTTACCGCTCACTCGCTTGGCATCAATCTCAGTAAATTCGTGCCGCTTATGCTTGCCGTTTCTGCCCTGATTGCATCAGCATCAGTAATGATTGCCGGGAGCATAAGCTTCATCGGACTTTTTACGCCGCATATCGGAAGGCTTATTGCAGGCGAAGAAAGAAAAAAATTAACAATTGTCACGCTTCTTTTAGGCATCACGCTGCTTCCCGCGTTCGATCTGATATCAAGGACGGTGCTTCCTTCCCAAGAAATACCCATCAACACTATAACAGCGCTTATCGGTGCCCCTTTCTTTATTTATCTCTTCTTCAGGAGTAAAAATGCACAACATTAATATAAAAGGACTATGTTTTTCATACGGAGAAAATAACGTTCTGAACAACCTTGATCTGGAAATCAAGGAAAACGGAGTTTATTGCCTCATCGGGAAAAATGGAAGCGGAAAAACCACGCTCCTTAAAATACTTATCAAATTTCTCCCTTACAAAAAAGGAAGCATTTCAATCAATGAAAAAGATTTAAGTTTGTTCGCCTTAAAAGAAATTTCCCAAACAATAGGATTCCTTGAAAGTGAGATGCCCAATATTCCTCTTTCAATAGAAGAAATAATCAGCTGGGGAAATTTCCCATTCGAAAAAGCAGACAGACAAATCCAAGATGTGGTTAACGAGTTGGATCTTGAAAGCATCAAGGACAAAAACTTCCTTTCACTGAGCACGGGAGAAAGAAAAAGGGTTCTTCTCGGCAGAATATTTGCCCAATCGCCCGACATCGTCCTGATAGACGAACCCTTCAATTTTCTTGACCCCAAATACAAAATTGAAGTTTCCTTGTTGTTAAAAAAACTTGGAGAAAAAAGCATCGTATTCATAGCAACACACGATATTGAAGCCGTACAATTTGTCAGCAAAAAAGCATTCGTACTATCGAATGGGAAAATTAAGATGGAAGATACTCCGGAAAAAGTAATAAAAAGCAAATTCATCAACGAGGCGTTTGACATCCCGGAATCACTACGTAAAAAATTTGAGCAGTTCTACCACACAGATGCCAATAGTTGATTTTTATCAAAAGTTTAGTAAAGTATAGCGAAGGAGGTTAACCTTTATGAAAATAGTAGATGTAGATAGAGAAGTGGCAGAAGCACTAGAAGGTGAACTGAACAGACAACGGAATAAACTCGAACTTATCGCATCAGAAAATTTTGTCCAAAATCCTATTCTTCAAGCACAAGGATCGGTATTAACAAATAAATACGCCGAAGGATACCCAAAAAGAAGGTACTATGGCGGATGCGAATTCATAGATGTCGTAGAAAGCCTTGCAATAGAACGCGCAAAAACTCTATTTGCAGCAGAAGGAGCAAACGTACAACCTCACTCAGGTACACAAGCAAATGTCGCCGTGTACTATGCAACGATGCAACCTGGAGATACATTTTTAGGAATGGATTTGAATGCTGGAGGCCACCTGAGCCACGGAAGCCCTGTAAACATATCAGGGAAATACTTCAATGTGATACATTACGGAGTGGATAAAGAAAAAGAACTTATTGATTACAACGAAGTAGAAGATCTCGCAAAAAAATACAAACCAAAGGTTATTGTCGCAGGAGCAAGTGCATATTCTAGATTTATAGATTTTGAAAAATTCCAGGATATTGCAAAATCGGTAGGCGCATACCTCATGGTAGATATTGCTCACATTGCAGGCCTTGTCGCAACAAAGCTCCACCCGACGCCTGTCCCTTTCGCTGATTTTGTCACAACCACGACACATAAAACGCTAAGAGGGCCACGAGGGGGGATGATCTTATTTAAAGAAGAGCATACGAAAATGATAAACAGAGCGATATTCCCCGGAACGCAGGGAGGACCGTTAGAACACGTTATTGCAGCAAAAGCAGTAGCATTAAAACTTGCAATGCAACCAGATTTCGTAGAATATCAAAAACAAATCTTAAAAAATGCCAAAACCCTTGCAAATTCATTAAACAACCGCGGATACCGGCTAATAAGCGGAGGAACAGATAATCATCTGTTAAGCATTGACCTGACAAGCAAAAACATTACAGGACGGGATGCCGAAAGACTGCTTGACTCAGTAGGAATAACGACAAATAAAGAAGCAATCCCATTTGATCCACTCCCGCATACAAAAACAAGCGGGCTAAGATTGGGGACACCTGCTCTTACGACAAGGGGAATGAAAGAAAAAGAAATGGAAATTGTAGCAGAATTAATTGATAAAACAATCGTTAGTAAAAATAATGAAGAAGAACTTGAAAAAGTAAGAAAAGGTGTAAGGAAATTAACAAGCCAATTTCCTCTTTACCAGGGAATTAGCTATATAAAATAGGAGGAGCAAATGAGAGAAAATGTTCATCTATTGGACCATCCTTTAATGCAACATAAATTAACACTACTGAGAGATAAAACAACGACCACAAAAGAGTTTAGAGAACTTGCCAAAGAAGTTTCTGCCCTGATGGTGTACGAAATTTCCCGTGACACAAAACTAACGGAAACAGATATAGAAACTCCTATAGGTAAAACAAAAGGAATGGTGTTAAAAAACGATATTGCCGTTGTCCCAATCCTAAGGGCAGGCATTATAATGGCCGAAGGCATTGTAGATCTTATTCCAACAGCAAAAGTTGGACATATCGGCTTGTATAGAGACCCGGAAACACTCCAGCCTGTCGAATATTATTGTAAACTGCCAGACAATATAAGCTCCTGCCATGTATTTATTGTTGACCCGATGCTTGCAACTGGCGGATCTGCAGTAAAATCGGTAGAGTTGGTAAAAGAACGCGGAGCAACCAACATTATCTTTGTATGCCTCATTTCTGCACCGGAAGGAATAAAAGTATTGAGCGATCGTTTTCCCGAAGTGCCCATCTACACAATTGCAATTGACGAGAAGCTCAATTCGCACGGGTACATTGTCCCCGGATTAGGAGACGCAGGAGATAGAATTTACGGCACAAAATGATAGATATACTGAGTCTCATTGCTAAAAATGTGATTTCGCTAAAGCTCTACTTTCTGTATGGATTTTTCTTTGGATCATTTTTCACTCCAATTGGCATATGGGCAGGAAAAAAATTCAACATGATAGATATTCCAAAAAATGAAAATGGAAGAAATAAAGTTCATACCATTCCTGTTCCGCGCACGGGAGGCATTGTAATATACAGCAGCTTCGTGCTTCTATCCTTACTCATCCATAAATTTACCCCACAATTCATTGGATTATTTATTGGAGCAACTATCATATTTTTAGGTATGTCCCTGGATGATAAATACAACCTCAGTGTAGCCAAAAAATTCGTCATACAATTCGCGGCTGCATTCATAATCATTATAACCGGCACAAAATTTACGTTTGTAACAAACCCTTTTACGGGCAATCTCGTTAACCTGGGATGGATAGGAATAATATTTTCAGCAATATGGATTGTAGGCATTACAAATGCACTAAACATTATAGACGGACTTGACGGACTTGCATCGGGCATTGCTGCTATTTGCTCCATAACCCTTTCAGTTGTAGCAATATACAAAGGAAATATACCACTTGCACTGCTTTTGCTCGGCATTAGTGGTACACTTGTTGCATTCCTCATATACAATTTTCATCCTGCACGCATATTCTTAGGCGATGCCGGCGCAGAGCTTTTAGGATTCCTGCTGGCGTCCATTTCAATTATGGGCGCATACAAAACTGCAACACTTTTTACAATGGCAGTCCCGCTGCTAACATTGGGCATACCTATCACAGAGGTCGTCACATCCATTTTTAGACGAACAAGAAAAGAGATATCTCCATTCCACTACGACCTGGGGCATATACATTACAGACTACTTGAAAAGGGTTGGTCTCAGCGAAGAATAGCCATTTTCTATTATCTTGTAACCACAACACTTTCAGTGGCAGGGCTTTATATCGCATTTGGTGTCAGATGAGAAAGAAAAAAGTTTTTCTCATCTTCGGCACACGCCCCGAAGCAATAAAAATGTATCCTGTCTATAAAGAACTTAAAAAATACAAGGAAATTAACACAAAAATTGTAATTACAAGCCAGCACCAAGAAATGCTGAAACAGGTATTAGATATATTTGATATGAAAGCAGATTATGATCTCAATGTAATGGAAGACAGGCAAACCCTCACGAAAATTACAATAAAAGTACTGGATGGATTAAAAAAAATATTTGATAAAGAGAAACCAGATCTTGTCCTTGTACACGGAGATACAACAACCACATTCGCTGCAGCACTTGCAGCATTTTATGAAAAAATACCCATAGGCCATGTAGAAGCAGGCTTAAGAACTCATAACAAATTCTTTCCATACCCCGAAGAAATTAACAGAACACTTACCGACACCCTGGCAGATTTGCATTTTGCCCCTACCAATTCTACAAGAAAAAATTTGTTAAAAGAAGGAACTCCCGAGGAATCCATTTTTGTTACAGGAAATACCATAGTAGACGCTGTACAAGAAATTTTGAATTTAAAAACAGGTACACCACCCATTTCAATTACAAAAAACGATGAAAAATTTATTATTGTTACAGCCCACAGAAGAGAAAACTGGGGCAAACCTATGCAAAATATCTGTGAATCAATAGATTTTGTGAGCAAAAAGCATAAGATACAATTTATATTTTCTGTCCACAAAAATCCATTAGTCCGTAAAACTGTAAAAAATGTCCTGGGCAAAAACAAATACATAAAACTTATGGAGCCTATGAGTTACACAGATTTCATACCACTTGTTGCAAAAAGTTTATTTATTCTCACAGACTCTGGAGGTATTCAGGAAGAGGCACCGTTGCTGCATAAACCCGTACTGTTACTAAGAAATGTAACAGAACGACCGGAAGCCACAGACAGTGGAATAGTAAAAATTATCGGAACAGAAAAAGAAAATATTATCAAAAACATAGAAAATTTGCTTGACAACAAGGAGATTTATAATAAGATGTCACATGTAAAAAATCCTTTTGGAGATGGCAAATCCGGAAAAAGAATCGCAACCATAGTAAAAAACTTTTTGACAGAGGAGAACACATATGGAATACTTTGAAATTAAAGGCGGCAGACCCCTTAACGGTATCGTAAAAATTTCTGGAGCAAAAAACGCAACATTCCCCATCCTTTCGGCAGCTCTGCTGATAGACGGAAAAACACATATTAAAAAAGTTCCGGGAGTAGTAGATGTAATAAATTTCATCAATATCTTGAAAGGATTAGGCGTTAAAATTGAAGAAAATAAAGACGAGATTACGATGGACACAACCGAAAATATAAAATCAAAAATAGACCATAAGAAGAACCATAACTTAAGAGGTACCCAAACACTGTTGGGAGCACTTATGGGAAGAAATAAAGAAGCAATGCTTCCCTCTCTGGGAGGATGTAACATTGGAGCTCGCCCGATAGACCTGCATCTTAAAGGGCTAAAAAAATTGGGAGCTACTGTAAATTGGAAAAAAGGATATCTTCACGCAAAAGCAAAAAAACTTGTAGGAACATCTATATATCTCGATTTCCCAAGTGTTGGAGCCACAGAAAATCTGATTATCGCAGCGACAAAAGCCCAAGGCACTACAATATTAGAAAATACGGCAAGAGAACCTGAAATAGAAAACCTTGTAGATTTCCTGAACAAAGCAGGTGCAAATATCCAGACCAAAAGGCCAGGTGTGATATATATTAAAGGCGTAAAAAAGCTTCACCCTGTAAATTTTACTCTCATCCCAGACCGCATAGAAGCAGCCACATATCTCATAATAGGAGCGATAACCCGTGGAAATATTACAATCAAAGATGTAAGAACACAAGATTTTGAGCCGGTCATTATGAAATTAAAAGAAATGGGCGCAGAGATAGAAACGAACAACAATGAAGTACATCTATTTGCAGATGGAAGGTTCAAAAGCGTAAATATAAAAACGCTCCCCTTCCCCGGCTTTCCAACTGATGCCCAGCCGCAAATAATGTCTCTTATGTCGGTATCAAAAGGAACAAGCATAATCACAGAAACCATATTTGAAAACAGATTTAGAGCCACAGAAGGACTGCAAAAAATGGGAGCATCCATACGAATAGAACACGATACAGCCATAGTAACAGGAATAGAACGGCTAAACAGTGCAAATGTAGCAGCCACGGATTTGCGAGGAGGAGCAGCTCTCATAACGGCAGCGCTTGCAACAAAAGGAACAAGCAAAATACTTGACATTTCTCACGTCGACAGGGGGTATGAAAAAATAGAAGAGAAAATAAAGAAATTGGGAGGACATATTGAAAGAAAAAATGATAACATTTGAAAAATATCACGGTACAGGAAATGATTTCATTATCATTGACGGGAGAAAATTTCCTCTGAAAAATCCTCTTTCAGTAGCAAAAGAACTTTGCAAAATACATTTTTCTATAGGAGCAGATGACGTTCTCTATCTTGAAGAAAGCAATATTGCCGATATCAAAATGCACGTCTGTGAACCAGATGGAACAGAAGCAGATATGTGCGGCAATGGAGTACGGTGCGTTGGAGCATATCTGTTAAAAGAAGGGAACGAAGAAGTTACTATCGAAACATTATCCGGAATAAAAAAGGTTTCAAAAAAAGACAACCTATTTACTGTAGATATGGGGGAGATGCAGTCAATAAGAAAATTTATCGCTTCTGGGCAAAACAAAATAATGGAAAATATAAAAATAAACGAAAAAACTTTTTATATAGTCTCATCCGGAGAGCCACATGCAGTAGCTTTCACCCGCAATTTAAAACAATTAGACATAGAGAGAGAAGCCCTGCCAATTGCACATAAATTTGAAGTTTTTCCGAAAGGAATTAACGTGGATTTTATAGAAAGAGAAGGAAACGACATCAAAGTAAGAACCTTTGAAAGAGGCGTTTGGAACGAAACACTTGCCTGTGGCACGGGAGCTGTCGCATCTGCATTTGTCGCAAAATATCTATTCAGCATAAAAAACGGAATAAA
Organism: Caldisericota bacterium; assembly: GCA_034717215.1. Lineage (NCBI taxonomy): Bacteria > Pseudomonadati > Caldisericota > Caldisericota bacterium. The sequence goes on along the minus strand of JAYELD010000123.1, from coordinate 3,710 downwards.
AGTGCAAATGAAAGGCGGCGAACTCTTTGTAACATTCGAAAATAAGAAAAGTTTCCTCACGGGCGAAGCCAAATTCGTGTTTAGAGGAGAAATAGGAGATACAAAATGAAAAAATTGCTGATCTTTTTTATACTCATTGTTTTAGTGCTTACTCCACTGTATGCAAGAGCAGGAGAAGATTTCAACTGGGGTAACGCAAAAGACATAAACGGAGGCATCATAAACAGTATAGCCCTTTCCCGGAATTTCAGTGCAGATAAAACAGCGTATGCCTCAACGGACGCTGCTATCTTTGCCTCAAGCGACGCAGGAAAAACGTGGGACAAACTACCATTTTCTTTCACGGAAGGAGCAAACATCGTTTTTATATCCAAAACTTTCCGGGAAAACGCTATTATTTTAGGTACAAAGGACGGCGTTTACATCTCTGAAAATAAAGGAAAATACTGGCAGGTATTTAACCGAGGTATGAAGGAAAGCTATATAATAGATATTGCAGAAGATTCGGAAGGAAACCTTTTTGCGCTTTCATTCAATGGAAACCTTATGCAAAGAAATAGAGATAACGACTACTGGAAAACGGTAATGCAAATATACCCCGCTGCAACAACTATCACAGTATCTCAAAATTACATCTATACAGGATGCGAGGAAGGGACAATTTATAAAATAAACCCGTCAAGCAAAGAAAAGGAAGCAATAGCAAAAAACATCACAGAAAGCCCTATCTCAAAGCTTTTAGTACATAACAGCACGATATACGCATCTACCTTTTACGATGGGATGTTTATAGGAAACAAAGGAGATTTTGCCCACGAGCTCAGTGGCATAAAAATAAATGACTTCGCAATAGAAAATGGTAAAATTTTTGTTGCAACAATTGACAAAGGCCTCATGGTAAAAAACGGGGAGTGGAAAACAATATCGAAGTTGGATGACGTTGCCATAAAATGTATGACAATTTCAAACAATTTTACAACAGACAACACAATATTCATAGGAACAATAGGCAAAGGCATATTCCGTTCAATTAATGCCGGGATAACATTCACAAAGTCAAGCTATGGAATAACGGCTACATCTATCGTTGCAGTCGGATTCTCCTCCACGTACAGTACAGATGGCACCGTATTCGTAGGAACAAAACGCAACGGCCTGTACGAATCAACCGATTTTGGCAAAACATTCAGCTATGTCCCGTCCTTCACATCTCACTACAGCATTACAAGTATCTGTACGACAAATAACTTCACAGAAACACAAACAGTATATGTAGGAACAGAAGGAGACGGATTATTTATATCAGAAGATAATGGAAAGATCTTTCAAAAACTAAATGTACTACCGACACAGTACATCTCTGCCCTTTTCTACACAGATAGCAGGACGCTCATTGTAGGGACAGGAAACAATGGGATTTTTACTGCAAAGATCCAGGATAGTTTCTTCACCCAATCAAATAATGGCATTTTACCTTTTGATATGAATATAATAAGCATAGCAGGAAGCGGAGACACAATCTTCATCGGAACAAACGGGGGAGGCCTGTACAAATCCACAAACTCCGGCGAAAGCTGGGGCAAAATCGGAGACAGGGATATCCCACCATACAGCATCTCCGATATATCCCTGTCAAGCAACTACACCTCCGACCACACTCTTCTCGTAGGAACGACAGGATCGGGAATCTTTATTTCAAAAAACGGTGGGCTGAATTTTACAAACATATCTGATGCACTTTTAAAAAACTACATGTGGGTAGACGGGGCACAGCTCTCTCCTAATTTTTCGGCAGACCACATCATATTTGCAGGTTCCTGGGATGGCGTATATCTCAGCACCGATTCTGGCAATAACTGGAGCAATATCACGGGAAATAAAGATAACAGATACGTGTACAAAGTATACTTTACCCCTGATTTTCAATATAAAAAAAGCGGGGCACTGTATGTGGCAACCGAATCAGGCAGCCTTTATATCCTGAACCAGAAGGAAAAAACAATCATCAAACTTTGGCCAGACAATCCGAAAATGACCGTAAATGGTGTTTCCAAGGAAATAGACATTGGTAGAGGCACAAAGCCCGTTATTATACCTAAATGGGAAAGGACAGTTGTACCAATTAGAGCAATAGTAGAAGCTTTGGGTGGAACAATCAGCTGGGAAAGTAAGACAAGAAAAGTTACAATTAATTTTGAAACCACAACGATAGAATTATGGATAGATAATCCAAAGGCAAAAGTAAACGGGGCAGAAGTATGGATAGACACAGATAATCATGATGTAAAACCAATTATAGTAAACGATAGGACAATGCTTCCCTTAAGGTTTGTCGCTGAATCTCTCGGCTGTGATGTTGGTTGGGACAATGATACAAGAACAATAACGATTACATACGGCGGATAGGAGAAGAAAATGAAAAAAAGAAAAATATTAATATCAATAATTTTAAGTGCGTTACTGCTACTTGCTTCCTTCACTCCACTAATCGGAAGAAGTTTGCCTAACGAAAACACCCCAGAGCTTATCATAGAAAGCTTTTCAGGAACAACGCCAATAATCAAAGCAATACAAAATGCAAAAGAATCCATATACCTGGAAATATACGGATTTACTCATTTTGACATTGCAGATGAATTAGGCAATGCAGAGCTAAGAGGAGTAGATGTCAAAGTAATGATGGAAGAAAGCCCTGTAGGTGCAGATTCAGAAAACTGGGACGTAAAAACCAAGCTCATGCACTACGGGATACCAGTAAAATGGGCTAACCCTGAATATTTCCTCACGCATGCAAAATTTATGGTAATAGACGGTAAAGAAGCAATGGTACTCACGGGAAACTTCACCCACAGCTTTGTTCATAAGAACAGGGAATTTGGCATTATTGTAAAAGATGCTGCAAAAGTAGAAAAGATAAAAGAAATATTTGAAAAAGATTGGAACAGGGAAACATTAACAGAGAACAACGATCCAAAGATTGTGCTGAGCCCGATAGACGGAAGAGAAAAAATAATAAATCTTTTAAACAGTGCGACAAGCTCTATTGACATATGGCAGCAGTCAGTGCAGGACGATGAAGTAATAGAAACCCTCAAAGCAAAAATTGCAGAAGGCGTAACTGTAAGAATAATCATACCTTCTCTGTACAGGGCAAGTGGTAATTCTACCGCCGTAAGTGAATTAGGTGTAGATTATATCCGTTCGCTGCTAAACCCGTACATCCATGCAAAATTAGTTATCATTGATAAAAAATCTGCTTACATCGGCTCAAATAATTTCTCCACCACCTCGCTGGACCAGAACAGAGAGCTCGGCATCATTGTGGATGATCCAGATATCTTAAACACACTCAATATGCTCTTTGAAATAGAATGGAAACAAACAATTGACCCGTACGACTCATAAATAATAACTTACGACGGATAATTAAATAAAAGAAAAGAAATTTTTTAAGGACAGGTGAACTACCTGCCCTTTTTGTTTTTGCCATTCTACTCTTTTCCTTGGCATGCATTACGCCAAGTCTGAAGTGAAGAATCTCTCTTTTAGTCTTTTTTCTTTGTCATTCTGCTCTTTTTCTTGCCATCGTATATACTACTCCAGGTTGTGAGGAAACATATCTTTGATTATACTTCGTATGTATGGTTGAAGATATGAGGGAAAGTGAGTAAGTTTGTTTCTGTCATTGGTTCATAGAAACCGTCCGGAAT
>JAYELD010000122.1 GCA_034717215.1 Caldisericota bacterium | reverse complement strand
CGAGTTTTTTTCTTTTCGCACCCCCTAACTCCTTTTCAGGCAAAATTTAACGAAGAATATGTTTCATACACAACTTAATATACAATATATATCAATATAACCTCATTTTTTTTTAAGTCAAGTTTCTATATAAGTTATATATATTTATGTAACAAATATGTATATTTCAAAAATCTCCAGAGGTTAAAATCTCCATCTAAAAAATAGAGAGAAACAATTTTTTTAAAAACTAAAATACACAGCAAAAACCTCTTTCAAAGAAAACTTACCAAATATTCTACTTATCCAAGCAAATCTTTTAAACTATGAATTTTTATCCCCTGATACGATGTAATCTTGGGGGAATCCGATACCACAACATCCTTTGCTTTTATCTTTTTAGCAATAAGTACAGCTTCTGCCGTACTTATTTTAGAAGCAATTCTATGCGCAAGATCTTCTACAAAATTTATTTCTATTGAAGTCAGAGCAATAACCCCTATTCTATATTTTATTTTAATGTCTTCCTCTAGGCGCGATTGAGCAGATACTGAAACAAATGCCTGGTTCAGATATTCAGTTTTTTTCAATTTTAGCAACTCTAATAATGAATCAGCATCCATCACAACGCTACTTTTAAAAACTTGAGGAGAGAGAGGAGGAATTTTTTCTTGCTGAGGTTCTTTGGTAACTTTTTCCTCTTCTTTGCCAATCTTTTCAGGAGCTATAGGCCCTTTTGCTTGCTCTTCCTCAGTTTCCCCCGACTCCTTCTTCAAAGATTCACGCTTCACCTTCTCAAGCAAAAGATCAAGAGAGCTTTTTGTTTCTTCTGAAACCCCTTCCTCTCTTTCTTCAGCTGGAATGGCTTTCTCTTTAGCAACAAAAGGCTCTTTTGCTTCTCTTTTTAGTCTTGTCGCTGTATCGCGTTTTTCGAATTTTTCTTTTTCCTCCGTTTCTAATTTTTCTTTAATCTCATCTACTGGCTCTTTCGGCAATTCAGTTTCTTTTTCTGCCTCTACCCTTTTATCTTTATCTGATGGAGAGATTTCCTCTTTTGCCTCTTTAATTATCCCGGGGATTTGTTCGACAACTATTTTGTCAACATTTTTCTTTTCCTCTACTGGTTTTTTTGCTTCTTCCTTTGAAACAGGAGGAATAGGTTTTTTTATTTCCGAGGGTTCTATTTGCTTTTGTTCTTTGCTTTTTAAATCAATTTTCTCAACTCTCTTTTGCCCATAAGGAATCCTTGCACCATAAGGCACTTTACTCTTCCCTGGCTTTGCAACAACTTCTTCTTTCCCAGTCTTCTTGGGAATAGAAATTGTCATTGTCTTCTTATCAGCTTCATAATCAATTTTAACTGTTTCTTTTTCTTCCAATACTTTCACATTAAAAGAAGGTATTTTTCTGTGTGATTCTTCCAGTTTAATAGCAGGAAGCGGCTTTTTTCGTTTTCTCTTTGGAATAAACAAAAGAATGATCAATGCCAAAAGAATATAAAAAAGAATCATAGCGAGTGTGTCTGTGCCAACATCAGGCAAATAAGTATGAATATAAGGATATATTAATTCAGCTGCAGGAAGAAAAAATTCAATAATTCTTTCCGAAAGATTTTTGAAAAATGGAATTATACTTTTATAAAACTCTTGCATTGTATTTGAAACATCTTCTAAAAATTCAGAATTAATAGCAGAAGAAAGAACAATAGTATTTGCTGAAGAATCCTCTGCTTTATTCGAAAAAGCGCTAAGAACATCCCTTATTTTAAGTAATACGGAACCGCTCCAACCCACATTGCTGGATATCAAACTAAACATAACTATTATGGCTATCACACTATACACAAATTTCCGCATTTCTTTTCTCCCCTTCTATTATATCGATTAAAAAAATGATTTCAATTTAATTTTCACTGGTTTTCTTTTTAAATTCCTCTAAAACCTTTTTAATTTTTTCTGTAGTTGTTGCACCTCCCACAATGCAAACATCTACAGGAGCTTGTGTTTTGGCTATTGCCTCCGCACACGGATGACATCCAGGAAAACCACAAGCTCCACATTCTCCGTGGGGTAAAACCTCATAAATTGCTTTAGTTAACGGATTTTCCTCTACCTTATATTTCTCCGCAAAATAGCCAAGTAAAGCACCAAAAAAAGCACCAAAACCACCAATAGTCACTACAGAAATAATAAAAGTTTTCATCTCATAGCCCTCATTTTATCATCCCCTGAAATCCCATAAACGCAAGAGCAACAATCCCTGATACCATATATGCAATAGCTTTGCCTTTGAAAAAATCAGGAAGTTCTGAATTGCGCAAACGCTCTCTTATGCCAGCAAGAATTAACATGGCCATAAAATAGCCGATTGCTGCGCCAACTGCTTCAACAATAGACTCCACAAAATCAAAACCTTGAAGAGAATTAATAAAGGTAACTCCCAATATAAGGCAATTAGTCGCAATGAGTGGAAGATATATACCCATTGCTTTGTATAAATGAGGAGACATTTTTCTAATATAAATCTCTACAAGCCCAACCAGTGACCCAATTACAAGTATAAATGACACAATCTGGAGGAACGGCTGAAGATTAAATGGAATTAATATCCAACGATCAATGATCCATGTCACAGAAGCAGCAAGCACTGTCACAAATGTTACTGCATACCCCATACCAATAGAAGCATGCATATCGTCCGTGAGGCCTATATACGAACATAAGCCAAGAAATTGCAACAACACTATATTATTTACAAAAGCTGCAGCAACAAAAATTTTGCCGAGGTTTGCAAAATAACTCATTTTTTAACCTTCTTTTTTCTTAATGTAAATTCAAGCCATCCTACAAGCACGCCCAAAATAAGAAATCCAGCTGGTGGTAGAATCATGACAAGCGCAGGGCTATATGATGCAGGAAACACTCTAAAACCTGCTATAGTTCCGTTACCAAACACTTCCCTGACAGCGGCCATTGCAATAATTACCCAGCCATAACCAATACTCATTCCAATGCCGTCAAAAATAGAATCTACAATAGAATTTTGATAAGAAAATGCTTCTGCCCTTCCAATAATAATGCAGTTTACAACAACAAGAAAGATATAGAGTTTGATTGCCTCATAAATTGAGTTGAAATATGCTCTGGAGAGAAGTGTGGCAATTGTTGTAAAAGTGGCAATAACCAAAACAAATATAGGCACCCTGATATCTCCAGGAATAACCTTTCTTAACAAAGAAATGATGATTTCTGAAAATATTAGAACAAAACTGAAAACAAATGTCATCAGTAAAGCATTTTGCACAGAATTGGTTACAGCAACAACTGAGCATAACCCAATAGCAAGAATAAGTATCGGATTTGACGGAGTAATCCCGTTCCAGACAATTCTCCAGTATTTTTTCATTCCGGTCCCTCCATTTCTTTAAAATAATTATGCGTAACTTTCCCGGCTGCTTTTACCCCTTTTGCAATAGCGTCAGAAGTAATTGTAGCTCCTGTAATTGCAATGACGTCTTCCTTGGGGATAAAATTATCAGAAATTTTCTTACCCTTAAATTGGTCAAGAAATGATAATTTATTTTCTTTATCCACATAATAATCAGGGTTAGAAGCGTTTGCACCGAGTCCTGGAGTTTCAAGGCTTTCCAAAATTTTAACCCCACTTACAGTTCTGTCTTTTTTTGTTCCAACAAGCATTTTAATCGGAGCCTGGCTACCAGGAGAAGTGACTTGCAATACTAATCCGACAATTCCCTTGTTAGACTTGACAATATACGCACCATCAATTTGTACAACTGGATCAGGCAATTCGAACTCTTCATTTAACCTTTCAAATTGATAATCTCCAGGGAAAACTTCTGAAAGCCCTACCTGTAATGTCTTCGCATCCTGTGCTCTTATAACCGGTCCAGTGACCTTATAAACAGCTGCCAGAGCACCGCCTGATATCGCACCTATAATACCAAGTATCAATGTTAATTTTAGTATTTTATTCATATACTTGTCCTTCTTTTGAGAGCAAGGTGGCCATATACCCTTGGAAGCATTTTATCAAAAAATGGCACAAAGCAATTCATAATTAATATTGAAAACATAATTCCTTCGGGAGAGGCACCAAATTGCCTGAAAATAACCGTCAAGACTCCTAATGAAATGCCATACCATAATCTTCCCTTAACAGTAATGGGAGAAGAGCTATAATCTGTTGCCATAAAAAATGCACCAAGAAACAGACCACCTGAAAGAATAGAAAAAATAGGGTCTCTATTAAAAACAGCGGATAGGATAAAAACTGTTCCGATAAAACCGGCAGGAATACGCCAATCAATAATCTTTTTTGCAATAAGAACAATTCCACCTATAAGTAAAAGTAGCGCAGATGTTTCCCCAATCGAACCAGCTACATTACCTAGAAAAAGGGATTTATACATAATCAACCTGGAACCATCAAACATTGTAAGCAACTCAGAAAATCCCTTCAACTTTATAATATTAAGCGGAGTAGCCGTTGTAATTGCACTTGTGGGAGGGAAAACGCTTTGCGTAAAAGGTTTTACCCATATCGTCATATATGTAGGCCAAGAAATCATAAGAAATGCTCTTCCAACAAGTGCCGGATTAAATGGATTAGAACCTATGCCACCAAAAATCCATTTTCCAAGTATTATTGCTACAAAAGCGCCGACTGCTACCATCCAGTACGGTGAAGATGGTGGAAGAGTTAGTGCCAGGAGCAATCCTGTAACTGCAGCAGATAAATCATATACTGTCGCCTTAGTTCTGAAAATCAAGCAACTTAGATACTCGGCAACAACTGCAGATAAAATAGAAACGATGATAACGCCTAATGTATGTCCAACTCCAAAGAAATACAATCCTGCTATTGTGGCAGGCATAAGAGCAATCAAAACCCCTCTCATAATGAGAGAAACCTTTGCTTTATCACGAATGTGTGGGGAGGATGTTACAATAAGATCAACCAAATTTTCATCCATTAACTTTTTCTCCTTCGCCTAGTTTTTCCTCCGCTTCTTGCGCTTTTTTCTCCTTTAATGCTTTTATTTTTTCAAATGCAGCTTTTTTTGCTGCTTCAATCTTTCTCTGTTTTAAAATTTTCTGTTTAGCATTTCTCACATTTTCCGTGAGGTGTCTCTTTGAAGGACAGACATATGAACAAACTCCGCATTCAATACAATCAGTTGCGTTTAATGTCTCTGTCAGTTTTATGTCCTCTCTCCGCCAGGCATGGTCAATAAGAAGAGGCATAAGCCCAATAGGACACCAGTCTACACAACGCGAACATCGTATGCAAGGCATCTCATCTTGTGGTGCCATTTCAAGCACTTCTTCTCCAAAAAATAAAATCCCAGACGTACCTTTCGTTACTGGTACTTCTAATGTAGATTGGGCAATTCCCATCATAGGACCACCAAAAATAAGTTTCCGCAATTTTTTAGTCAATCCACCTGTTTGCTGTATTATATCTGTCACAGTAGTGCCTATTCTGATAGTATAATTTCCAGGTCTTTTAATAGCAGAACCTGAAACAGTAACACCTCGTTCGATCAATGGCTTCCCTTCAAATACTGCTTCAGAAACAGCTTTTAGTGTACCAACATTCTGCACTATTGCACCTACTTCGAGAGGCAATTCCCCAACAGGAACTTCTTTTCCGAGTACTGCTTTAATAAGCTGTTTTTCTCCCCCTTGCGGGTATTTTGTTTTTACCAAAATCACTTCAATATTATCTATTCTTCTTTTTTTTACATTCTCTTCAAGCAGCAATACGGCATCTTTCTTATTAGTTTCGATCGCAATAATACCATGCTTTGCTTCCGTAATTTTCATTTCGATAAGAAGACCGTTAATAATTTTTTCCGAGTACTCCATCATTACCCTGTAGTCTGTTGTAAGATATGGCTCACATTCAGCGCCATTCGCAATAACAACATCAATGACTTTATCTTTAGGAGGGGAAAGTTTTACGGCAGTAGGAAATGTTGCCCCACCCATGCCCACTATACCTTTATCTCTTATGTTTTTTATAAGATCTTCTTTTGATGAAGATTCTAAAGATTTGATGCCCTTTAAGTCGCCAACCCATTCCTCTTTAAAATCATTCTTGATAATAACACTCTGCACTTTTGTTCCCAAAGGGAAAGGCCTTAATTCCATAGCAACAACTTCACCTGATATGGTAGCATGCACAGGAGCAGAAACAAACGCATTTGCACTTCCTATTACCTGACCAATTTTTACACGATCTCCTACTTTAATAATAGGAGTATTTGGCGCCCCGATATGCTGGCTCAATGGAATAACCGCAATAGCAGGTGGGGTTAAAGGGACAAACGGAGAATCTTTCGTCATTTTATTTTCTTCAGGATACACTCCGCCTGTCTTAAATGTAAATTCCTTCATTGTTCACTCACCTCTCACCAAAAATATGCCCACAATATGGGCATATTTTTGCGTCTTTATCTACAATTTTTTTACACTCATCGCAATATTTCTTTAGCTGCGTAAAACATTTAGGACAGTACATATAATCTAAACTAACTTCTTCTCCACATACTGGACATTTCTGTATTTCCTTGCTCACCATTAACTCATAATACTTTCTTTGCAGTTGCATCAATTCTTTGTTTAATTTTTCTTCCTCAAGTTCCTCTTTTGTATAAGATGACCGCATTATCATATAAAAAAGAAAAGGTAATATCCCACCAAAGAGAATTGTACATATAGCCCACAAAAGGCTTTTCCCGCCACGAAGACTGCTATCACGATAAACATAAATTGCAAGAACGAATATAACAACAAGTGATCCTAATAAGAAAATCACAAAATCAAAAGCGCTTATCCATGGAAAACTTCCTCTTAAAAGATTCATTATATAGTTCATATGCAAAAATTATAACAAGTTTTTTGAAAAAACAAAATAATTCATCAATTTTCTTATATAGGCAATAAGATATAGCGATCCCGTGACACAGAGCATTTCATTATTTCCAACACTTTTTTTTGCAAAAGCAAATGCTTTCCTTGGGTTTTTTTCCACTATAATTTTTTCCTTCGGAATATATTTCCGAGCAATACTGTTCAATTTTTCAACCTCAAGCCTCCTTGAATAGGAATTTGGTGTCTCGGTTAAAACAAACATTTCCCCAACAGGTGCAAGAACAGAAAGTGTGTCCTAAATATTTTTATCTTTTAACATTGAAAAAAGAAAAACAATTCGTTCGCTAAAATTATTCTTTAAGGATCGTGTGAGTGCTTCAGAAGAAGCTCTATTGTGTGCTCCATCAAGAATAACAAAAGGTTT
>JAYELD010000121.1 GCA_034717215.1 Caldisericota bacterium | reverse complement strand
TATTATGGCAAGATTTGCTGAACATGAAAACAAAGGAGTCTTTTATCGTCCACAAATAAGCTGGACTGACACATTCAAATACGCTGTTGATTTATCAAGAAAGCACACTAATAAAACGGGCTCAAGGGCCTTGGACATTCTGCATGTAGCCTCAGCTTTATCAATGAAAGCTGAGAGGTTTCTTACTTTCGACGAGAGGCAATCCAAATTAGCTGCTCTATCCGGGATAAGGATAGAAACTTTGTAGCTGAATATCCATGCCCTTCGGCTTTACACCTCGAAAGGCCACAAATTACGGTTCTTTTCCCAAACGGAATTTCTCTGCTCTTCGGGTCAGTGTCTTACTGATCAAATATCGATAGATAAACCGTTTGACGGGATTCATATTCGAAAGATTGTCACCGTGTTTTTCGTAATAATCATCAGGGGAATTAAAAATGCCAAAATCCTTCACAATGGAATCTTTCTGTATAAACGTATCGCCTTCACCATCCCAGTCGGTACTTACAGTTGAAAGATCCTGGCAGCTTATACCCCATCCTTCAAATTTTTTGGTTTCTGGAAATAGTTTTCGGGCCGAATCAAGATATTTCTGATCCAATATTACACCCTCAAGTGTAGCCCAGCGCTCACCAGTGAATGCTTCCACCCAGGCATGAAGCACTCCGTCTTTGATATGATGCTCATAGATGTGCTTAGGAAATATTCCCTGCTGAACCTTTTTATCAATCCAGAAGAAATGGAAACGACAAGGGACCCCCAGCCCGCGCAGTAAAGCGCCAAGCAAGGTGCTCTTTGTATTGCAGTGGCCGATTCCATCGCGTAGCGCCTGTGAAGCGGAAATAGAATCTCTATCGGAATTATAACCAAAGACAATACTATCCCGAACAAATAAATATGCTGCTATTCTCTGGTCTATAATGCCGCCCGCTTTTTTCAGGTCGGAAAGGACTCCCTGCATTAAGGACGATTCATAATCAAGTATAGGACTTGGGGCCAGACAATCTTTATGTTCCTTGTGGTTCGTGCTCATCGTGATTTACGTCCTGACGAACAATATCTTCTTTTACCGGTGAATATTTGGACATCGATTGTTCAGTTCGACAGGGCGTCTGTCCATTGCCGCAGAATAGACGGATATTCGATCACGCTTGAATCCGCATAAAAGGGCAAGCTGTAAATGGCCGTGTTTTTGATGGCCGGCACGTTGGCCATAGCCGGATTTGCTTTCACCGCGGCAGCAAGAGCCTTTTGTACTGCAAAAGGATTTCCTGTCATGACAATAACATCAGGTTTGGCTTTTGCCAGGGCGTTCAGCTTTCTGATTAGAAAATGGCCTTTATCCACCTTTTTGGTTTCCGATTTAAGAACGTCACCCACGTTTATACAGCCGATTGGATCGAGCAGGAAACGATCCGAATAGCCCCCGGGCATCTCGACTCTCAGAAAAGTCTTGCCCGTAGCGCTTTGATAAGTTCCGCTGATAATGACCACCTTTTTACCCAATTTTGCCTTGGGCAAACCTTTTTTAGCCTTTGCCATAGCTTTGTTGTAGCGATCGATCAAGGAATCGGCTTTAGACTGACATCCAAGCAATTTAGCCGTCTGCCTGATGGCCGATTCTAAGCCATCAGAAAAATCAACATACTCGATGGTCAGGCCTTTTCCTTCCAGCAGGGGAACGACATTGGCCGGCTTGACCTTTGGTTTGTAAATACAGAAATTTGGATGCTTCTCGATAATAATTCGCTTGATGCCTCGTTTTTTTGCCGTGTTTGAAACGATGGATGGGTTTTTGTCGACTATGCATTTTGGGCAACCCAGTATCTGGGAAGTATTTATGAGTTCCTTGCACAATGGCCACATGGAGCAACGCACGGACATGGCCTCGGGGAGAACCCCCAGGTTAAAAGCAACATCTACCAGCCGGTCGCCAACCATGATTGCTTTTATTTTCTCTGGGGCTATTTTTCGCTTTGCTTCAGCCGTTTGGGAGGATAATAGAACCAACCCTGTGACCATGATGAACAAAAAAGCAAGTGCCATCGAATTGATGTTTTTAATGTAGTTCTTCATAAATTTTATTTCCTTTCTTTAAACTATATGGGTTTGCCCTTTCCATAAAGGGTTCTGATAATATTATACGAAAAAAGAAAAGCAGATGTGATAATCAATAAGCCACCTGTTATGACAATGGATTTGAAAGGAGTCACGGCCTTTCTGAACTCAGTAGTTCCATGGGCAAAACCGGTTGCAAGCCCGAACGATCCTATGAGATGGAAACCCGCGCAAAAAAGAACAATCCCTGCAATATGACACCAGAGGTTGGCATAACATGCCCACACACGGTATCTTTCATCCCCCTGTATCTTGGGAACGAGATAATACAAAATGCCCATAAGTGCAGAGCTCACCCATCCGATAAGGTTGATATGTGTATGAATCTTTTTAACAAAATCAACAAAAAATGGTTTCAAATACTCCGGTGGGATATGCATAAAGGTGGAGTAAAACCTTTTGAAATACATTTTTGTCGGAAACATTATTCCTTCCAAACATCCTAGGATCAGGAAAAATAATGCGGCGGTGATAAAATATCTTGCCATCTTTTGCGCCATATAAAATCTCCTTTTAACAGATTAAGCTACGACAATTAATAGCTTATGGTAACACCTGCATAATAAAAGGTCGGCTCAATATATACGTCATTGTCCATCTTGTTAAATATATTATTAACACCTGCAAACAGGGTAAAACGTTGGAATAATTCCTTGGAAAGATAGCAATGATAAAGAGAGTAGGCATCCTGTATCCCGCTCTCATAGTATCGCTCTCCGATATAAGCCATCCTAATATTAGCCCGCAGTCCAAATTCAGAATGATGGTAACCTAATTTCAGATACCCCTTATAGTCCGGCTGTCCTTCCAGATCTCTGCCTGTTTTCTTGTCTTCCGTTTCAAGGTAGGTCAAATTTCCTGAGATGGAAAAGTTTAAAGGCAGGTTCAAACCACTTTCCAGTTCCACACCTTCCATAGTAGCCTCAGCAATATTTTGGTACCTGTAATAGTCTTTCTTTTTCTTTCCCGTACCAGTTGATTTATAATAGACGGCTTCAATAAGGTCTTCTATTTCGTTTCTAAAACCTGTAATTCTTCCCCAAAATTTCTTGTATTCGCCCTCGATGCCAACCTCGTAGCTCTCTGATTCCTCAGGGTCTAAATCAGGATTAGGTTCATATATCCACTTTCCTCTTTTTCTATATGAAGTAACAAAAAGTTCGGATATGCTCGGCGCGCGAAAGCCACAACCGTAGGAGGCTTTTAACCTGAGATTATTAAAAAAGCTATAGATCATCGAGGCCCGGGGCGTCCATTTGGAACCAAATTCAGAATGCTCATCAAATCGCACGCCCAAAACAAGATATAAAGGATCAAAAACCTGATATTCATCCTGCAGATAAAAACTGAAATTATCCAGGTCATCATCACGACCGGTTTCATCTTCCCTGCTTTCTTCTCTGAACTCAGAGCCCACAATAAGAATATGTTTATCGAGAAATGCCCCTGTAAACCGGCCCTCTATCTGATTCAATTTACGCTTTGCATTTTCTTCTCCGGTGACTAAAGCAGTTGGTAAAAATTCGATTTCATTTTCATGTTCAGAGTGATAGGCTCTGAGCATGAGATTATTTAAAACACTCAACTTGGCATCGTATTGAAGGAAATAGCCGAGTCTTTTGTCTTCGGCGCTTCTTTCTCTATCAAGGTTTGAATAAAATCTCATTCCCTCTCTATCCATGTCACGGTATTCAAATCCTGCCAGAAGACTGTGATTATCATTAAGATTAAAAGAGAAACGCCCGTCTACAGATCCCAACTCTTCGTGATCTCCATCATCAGGAAGAACTTCATCTCTATCCCATCCGTCTTTATTCCGGCATCCACCTGCAAGGAGAAATCCAAAACGTCCCAAAGAATCCCCAACATAAGCCCTGCCTATGTGCTCTTCCCCTTCACTATATTTACTTATGCCGTACTGATAAGTAGCTCCAGCTGCCAAATCCCGGGGTGGTTTCTTTGTGATAATATTTACAACACCGCCGATGGCATCGCTTCCGTAAAGAGCGGAAGTTGGGCCTCTGACTACCTCAATACGCTTGATCATATCCACGGAAATCTGGTTTATATCAAGAAAATCCTTGTAGCCCATGGAAAACCTTCTTCCATCAATCAGTACCAGGGTATGTTTATTCCCTGTGCCACGTATACTGGGCGCCTTTATTCTTCCTGTCTCCCCTATAACCATAAGACCTGTGGCCACTTCCAATGCTTCTGCCACGGTTTGTGCGCCCATCTCTTCTATCTCTTGTGATGTGATAACTTCGATGGAGCCGGGAGCCTCCTCCATCTTTTTTTTCCGTCATTGTTGCAGTAACAACCATTTTTTCCAGTTCCGCCGCTTTTGGTTCGATGTTTTTTTCTTGCGCATTTGCTGTAGGAGTAATGGCAAAAATAATTGCCAACAGGCACAATGCCAGCTTGAACTTCTTCATCGTTTTCCTCCTCTGGTTAGGGCTCGACAAAAAATAACTTCACATTTCAGGCGCTGATGCATCCCGCCTGACTGCGTTGCGAAAATTCTGAATATGCTTGATATTCATGCTTTTTCGCGCCTTGTCAGCCGAGCGCCTCAACACCTGAAATTGCGAACTTATTTTTTGCCGAACCCTTAGAGTAATAATTATTGGCGCTCTGTTAATAGTCTAAAATAAAAAAGGCGCAACTTAAGATGTTTGCCACAATCCAAGTTACGCCTTCACTTTTTCCCGCTTTTCGGTCGGAAAACCGTAAGACATCCCTTCAGGGTTTGATATGGTTAAATAATTTAGGTTTCCCTAACAAAGGAAAAGTTCTATGTCAAGATTTTTTGCTGTTGGTTTTAAAACTACATTT
Organism: Caldisericota bacterium; assembly: GCA_034717215.1. Classification (NCBI taxonomy): domain Bacteria; kingdom Pseudomonadati; phylum Caldisericota; species Caldisericota bacterium. The sequence continues at coordinate 2,400 of JAYELD010000121.1, read as the reverse complement.
TAATCTCAGGGTAGAACATATTATTGTGGCTGAACTGGGCCAAACGGTAATCTTTGGGGCCGCTGAAGAACATACAAACAGGGAAGCTTTATAGTTATCGCCTAACCTGTATTCCGCAAAGATTTCACAGGCCAAGCTGTCATTTCTGCCTATGCACCTGCTTGTCTGCCGCCTGCCTGTGCGTCGCACGCAGACAGGTTCCGTGACAGGCAGGTGCAGACAGGGCTGGCAATCTGAATCTGTTCGTCTCGGGGAAAGATGATCCGGAGTTTTTGTATTTTCTGGCGGGGAAAATTGGAGCGAAAGTTTCCAATAATATCAATCTAATTTCAAACTTTCTCCTACAAGTTCAAGCGCTTCATTTATCCATTTCATATCAAACCTCAAACCAGTATCTATTAGCGATTCTATAAGTGGCGCTGCTTTTGAAATATAGCTTCTTTTCTTTGCAAGAAGGATGATACCCACTGTTCCACGCAAAGGGATGCCAAGACTCCGAGCGCACTTACGCGCAGATAAATCATCAAGGATTGCTTCATATTCAGGATGAGTTAATGCCCATGATAAAACCTCTGATTCTCCTTTCCCCAAGTCCCACCCAGCAATAGCAGGTTCGATAGTTATGTCACTTTGTACCCTTGTCACCTTTGGAGATGTCAGAAAGGCTTCCAGGGTCGGCGCTTCCTCTTTATATTTCAGTATTTCATTTGCCACACCTTTTGGGACAACAAGGATTTCGCAAAGATCAGTCAAGAGTCTGAGATGACCTATGTGTTTCAGGAGTATACGAGGTAATGCATTGCAAACCTACTGGTCAGACACGATCGAGTTCCTCTCTTATTTCCTCTACCGTATATTGAAAGGGGGAAACTCCATATTTGGAAAGTGAAAATATGAATTTCATCCTTGAGAGTCCAGCTATTTCAGCAGCTTTCTCCTGTGATATTATCCCCATTTCATACCATTTTGCTGCTGCCGCAAGACGCAACTCCCTGGTCAAACCCTCATGATCCTGCTTCAGCGCTGAAAATGCCCCCTCAGGCATTTCTACTTCTAATAATACCGACATTGATGCCATCCTGCATCTTTTAATTTCTTTTTCTTATATCTGAAAATTCGTATTATTGCAAGAACCCTTGCTTATTTATTAGTTAGAAGCGCCCAGCAGATTTACCGTTGAATCAAAAACTGTATCTCAATCTCAGATAGACCATATCGTTATCCTTGAACTGCCCAAGGCGGGAGTCTTTGGGGCCGTTGAAAGCCATATATCCAGGGGCAATTTGCCAGTTGTCACCGATCTTGTATTCTGCAAATATCTCAGAGGCTGATCCGTCATTACTGGTAAAATACATACCTCGAAAACCGGTATTTAAATCATCGTCAAGAAACTTATTGCTGATTTCAAAGGTAAGACCATGGGTTTTACGTTTCAGTGTAATCGATTCACGGCCGCTTTCTATAAAATCATAGAAAAATTGCAGGTTTACATAAAGGTTTGTGAAAAAGGTTCGGTCGATGCCGATCACGCCCTGGTAAAGATCCCTGGCCGTAAGACCATCGCTGTCTTTTGCGTATAATGCATCATTGGAATCAATTGAAAAAAGAAGCCCTGGCTTTACGGCAAGTTCACCGCGTATTGTGACTCGTTCAAAACCTTTTGCAAAGTTAAATCCGTAAGCCTGGTAGCGGTGATAACGAGGGGTGAAGCGCATCCTGCCATCGGCCAGGAAATCGCGGTGATAAACAGGATCGTCTGTGTAGCCGTTGTAATAGAGCAATGCCAGGTCAAAACCGCCTGTCACTGTGGAGACTCGAAAGGCAAACTCAGCATCCCTAAACCAGTCGTCCGGTTCTTCTCCTGGGGAAAGAACAATCTCACCTGATTCAGCGCTTCTTCTCATATCTCTCAGCGCTTTTGGTTCCCAAGGGCTATCAGGCAGTGGAAATTCGTTTACCTCTGCCTTTGGGATTAATATTCCTTCCAAAGTGACAGGCCCCAACAGGAATATTCCGTCCACCAACAAAATGGGAAGTCTGGCATCGGCCCTGGCGCTTGCAATGGGGTCTCGATAATCCCTGGGGTTGATCAGGTCCATGGGATTGATCCCATCCCCTGTTCCCCAACGCATCATTTTTTTGCCCAAGATAAAATCTATCCGTTCCGTATCTATTGTCAGATACGCCTCGTTTAGTTCCAGGTAGTACAGCTCATCATTATCATCCGTCCAATCCCGGACAGCCGGGTCATAATCAAAATAAGCGTTTGCAAAACCCCTGATCCAACCTGCCTGTGCGGGCGAGCCGTACGCAGACAGGTCCTGCCCCAGATAACAATCCAGCCACAAGCGTTGTCTGAGTGATATAGGTTCATCCAACTCCTTTACCCTTAACTGATTG
>JAYELD010000120.1 GCA_034717215.1 Caldisericota bacterium | reverse complement strand
TGAACAAATTTCTGCTTTTATACTACAAAAAATAAAAAAAGATGCTGAAGCATTTCTTGGCGAAAAAGTAGAAAAAGCAGTTATTACTGTACCGGCTTATTTTAACGATGACCAGCGACAGGCAACAAAAAATGCGGGAGAAATTGCAGGATTAGAAGTGGTACGGCTCGTAAACGAACCAACAGCTGCTGCATTTGCTTATGGTATCGACAGATCTGACAAAGAATTAAAAATCCTTGTTTTTGACTTTGGCGGAGGTACATTAGATGTTACAATTATGGACTTTGGCGGAGGCGTCTTCCAGGTAAAATCTACCGCTGGAAATACACAGCTTGGCGGAAGAGATATGGATGAAGCATTAGTTGGTTATATTAGTGATAAATTTAAAAAAGAAAATGGCATTGATCTTCGCAATGATAAAATGGCGATACAACGTATCAGAGAATCTGCAGAAAAAGCCAAAATCGAACTCTCTTCTGTACTCGAAACTCAAATTAATTTGCCATTCATTACAGCAGATGCAGCAGGACCAAAACATCTCGTGATGAATATTACTCGTGCTAAATTAGAATCACTTGTTGACCCAATAATACAGAAATGTAGTGACCCATTAGAGAGTGCAATAAAGGACGCAAAACTCACTCCACACCAAATTGATAAAATTATACTTGTAGGTGGGCCTACCCGTATGCCTATTGTGCAACGCTTCCTAACTGATTATGTTGGAAGAAAACCAGAAATGAGCATTGATCCGATGGAGTGTGTTGCAAATGGTGCAGCGATTCAGGCTGGCATCATTGAAGGAAACGTGAAAAATGTCGTACTGGTTGATGTCGTTCCTCTTTCGCTCGGTATTGAAACGCTCGGTGGTGTGTTCACAAAGATGATCGAGCGGAACAGCTCCATTCCTACTAAAAAAACGCAAATATTTACAACCGCAGCACCTAACCAAACTCAGGTCGAAATACATGTACTTCAGGGGGAACGGTCACTTGCACAAAACAATCTCTCGCTAGGGAGGTTTATTCTTGATGGAATTCCACCAGCACCCCGGGGAATACCACAAATAGAAGTAACATATAATGTTAATGAAAATGGAATCCTCCATGTCACGGCAAAAGACAAGGCAACTGGCAAGGAACAACATATTACCGTAACAAATACAAATAAGCTTTCCGAAGAAGAAGTGGAACGAATGAAACAGGATGCAGAAAAATTTGCCGAAGAAGACCGAAAGCAAGCTGAAGAAATCGAGCTTAAAAATAAAGCAGATCAGTTAGTTTACAGCGGGAGGAAATTTATACAAGATTCCGGAGAAAAAATTAACCCAGAAGATAAGACAACTCTCGAAAATGATTTAAATGAACTTGAAAAAGCAGTAAAAGAAGGAAACATCGAGAACATAAAAGAAGCAACGGATAAGGTAAATAGTATAATGGAAAAAATTGGAACAGAAATGTATCAGTCTTCTGATAAAGAACAAACGACTCCGCCTCCTGATGATAAAGATAAAAAAGAAGAAGGACCAACTGTTGAAGGCGAAGGGACAACAAAGCAGTAAGATATGGCTAAAGACTATTACCAAATTTTAGGCGTTTCAAGGGACGCAACTGCCGAAGAAATTCAAAGGAGGTACCGGAAATTGGTAATGAAGAACCATCCGGACCTCCATAAAGATAATCCTAATTCATCAAAAAAAATGGCAGAAATTAACGAGGCTTATGAAATATTAAGCAGTCCTGAAAAACGTGCTCAGTATGACCGTTTTGGCACTGTCGGACCTGAAGGCAGAGCTGGTTATGGTGCAGGTGGATTTGATTTCAATGGTTTTTCTGCAGGTGATTCATTTAATTTTGAAGACCTCTTGAGAAATTTTGGTTTCGGAGGATTCGGAGGATTTACAGAAACCAGGCAAAGAACTGCACCAAATGTGAGACAGCGCGGAGAGGATATGCAATATCCAATTGCCATAACTCTCAAAGAAAGTATACTTGGAACAAAAAAAGAAATTAAACTAACCAGAAATGAAGCTTGTGCTGTATGTAAAGGAAGTGGACTAAAACCCGGTACTGGTTATACAACCTGTCCAACATGTAAGGGTGCCGGAACCGTAAAGAGAATTCAACGATCTATTTTTGGTGAATTTATTATACAAACTACTTGTCCCACCTGTCATGGCCTTGGTAAAATAGCAAAAGAAAAATGCTCATCCTGCGGAGGTACCGGTGTTACACGCGCACAAAAGATAATTGAAGTAACAATTCCTGCTGGAGTAGAAACAGGAATGAGAGTAAGAATACGAGGCGAAGGGAATGCCGGTGTGCATAAAGGCCCTCGAGGTGATCTTTATATACTAATACGGGTTGAAAAAGATCCGCGGTTTGAAAAAGTGGAAGACAAACTTTACTATACTACTCATATTGCCTTCCCAGAAGCTGCACTCGGAACAAAAATTCAAGTTCCACTTATTGAGGGTGGGTATGAGAAATTAAAAGTACCGGCTGGCACCCAGAGTAATACAGAACTGATAATACGCGGAAAAGGAGCTCGGCTTGTTGGAAATAGAAGAAGAGGCGATCTTATTGTTAAAATACAGGTAGATGTGCCAACACGTCTTACGCCCAAGGAGAAAACTCTCATTAAAAAATTAGGTGAAATTTATAATGATAAAAAAAATAGCTGAGTGTAAAACAAAAATAGTAGTAACCTTAGGGCCCTCTACCCTGGACCAGAAAAAAATAGAAACTCTGGCAAAGCTAGGAGTTAGTGTTTTTAGAATTAATTTTTCACATGGTACCTCTGCACAACACAAAGAAACGATTCAATCTATTAGAGAAGTAGAAGAAAAACTCAATTTGCCATTAGGTATATTGCAAGATCTGCAGGGACCTAAAATAAGACTTGGAGAATTTGAAAGCGGTACTGCTTTTTTAAAAAAAGGTTCGGAATTTATACTTACCACAAATAAATTGAGGGGAAACAACCGAATCTCCTCGATAACTTGCCAGAATATTGATAAGGATGTAAAAAAAGGAGAGCTCATTTATCTAAACGATGGATTAATTAAATTAGAAATCCAGAAAATTACGGGAAAGAACATATACACAAAGGTTATAGAGGGTGGAATAGCAGGCAACCATAATGGAGTAAACTTCCCTACGTCACATCTCTCTGTAGCGTCAATTACAGAAAAAGATAAAAAAGATCTCAGATTCGGGCTTGAAAATAATGTCGATATGGTTGCACAATCGTTTATAAAAACTGCTGAAGATGTATTAAAACTCAAAAATTTGATGAAGTCAACTGGGAAAGTTATTCCCATTATAGCTAAAATAGAAAAGTGGGAAGCAGTTAAAAATCTAGAAGAAATTGTTGAAGTTTCTGACGGGATTATGGTAGCAAGGGGAGATCTTGGTGTCGAAATGTCAATTGCTGAAATTCCCATTACGCAAAAACAAATAATCTCTCTGTGTAATGAAAAAGGAAAACTGGTAATTACAGCAACTCAAATGCTCAGTTCAATGGTAGACAATCCTGCTCCAACGCGTGCAGAAGTAACAGATATATCAAATGCTATATTTGATGGAACTGATGCTGTAATGCTTTCCAATGAAACGGCTATGGGAAAATTCCCTATTGAATCAGTGAAAATGATGAAACAAATTATCCAATCTACTGAAAAGAGTTCTTTGTTTAAAAGCGTTATGGAGAAAAATACAATCATACCAGGATACGATGTCCCCGATGCAATTGCTCGCTCGGCAGTAGTAATAGCCAAGAGTACAAAAGCAAAAATTATTATATCGGCGACAGAGTCTGGTAAAACTGCAATGCTCGTGTCAAAATACAAACCACTTGTCCCCATATTAGCTCTTACTCCAAAAGAAAAAACACTTAGATTTCTTTTGTTAAAGTGGGGAGTGTTTCCAGTTAAAGTAAATGCCTTCAAAACTGTTGATGAAATATTAGATACAGGTCCAAAAATCGCAAAGCATCTACATTTCCTAAAAAAAAATAATTTGTATGTAATTACCGCAGGATCACATACCGGTGTAAGTGGAAGTACTAACCTTATAAAGATTGATAAAATTTGATATCGGTGTCTTAAAAATTTTTCACTACCCAACAGAATCCTTTAATCAACTTTCCATTATGCTCTCTTAAATTGATAAAATTTTCTGAAATTAGTTTCTTCTTATAATATTCACATGACAAAAATAGAGAAAAAAGCAATTTTAGGCATCATCGTTATGACTCTTGTTTGGGGAGGAACCTTCCCTCTAATAAAAATTCCTTTAAACTACATGTCACCTGTGATACTTCTTATGTACCGATTTTTTTCTCAGTACTTTTCGCCACTCCCCTTTTTATAAAAGGTTTTAGAAATAATAGAAAAAATCTTTTAAAAATAATACTGTTAGGAATCATTTTATACATTGCTTATTTCACTCAAACAATAGGACTTGAATATACTACTTCCTCTAAAAGTGCTTTCATTGCAGGTTTATATATTATTTTTACACCTATCTTTGTATTGTTCTTTATCCGCGAGAAACTTATGCGTAAACTCGGTATTTCACTTATTCTCGCAATAATTGGTCTAGCGCTACTGGCGAATATCTCTTTAAAGGATTTCAATTTAAATTTTGGTGATTTTATTACCATAATCTCTGCAATAACTTTTTCTATACAAATTGTCCTTACAAATATATATGCACAAGAAACGGATATCTTCTTTATTGCTGCAACTCAGATGATTGCGACGTTTCTTGTAGGTCTCCCTTTCAATGGAAACTTTTTACAGATATCGTTGGGTCCCCTCATACAAATATTTAAATCCAGATAGAGCAGTCATTCTGTTTACACTTGAACCAGTATTTGAAGGTATTTTTTATTTATCTTTCTTCAGGAGAGATTGTCAAAGGGTGGAACCATAGGAGCTTTTCTGCTGCTTGTCGCAATGTGCCTTGCCACTACAAGCAAGGTAAAAAAATTGCTGAACATATAGTAGTAGAATACCCATCTCTCTGTAGAAGAAAGTCCATTATATTTTCCTTAAGGATTTATTTTGGTGATCTTTACCGAACAGGAAAAATTTTTTAAAGCTGTCAACAAGAATTAACATTTTTAGGTTAATACCTAAAATTAGCAAAAAAAGAGCCCAGCTATCCTACAGAAAATATGCTAATTTTATCATTTTCACCTAATATTTATATTTTTTTGCACAAAAAGGCAATTTATGGTACAATAAATGCATACAGAATAAAATCAACTCAACCCAGAAAAATCCTTGCCTTCTTAAAGTTTTTATAAAACATTCTAATCCATTTAAGCGCGAAATTCAAGCAAATTGATATAAATGTACTTCATTAACAAATTTTTTAACGATGGCTACCTTAATTTCATGCAATAAAAAATCTTAGATATTACGGAATAATTTTGTATATTACTGACTGGTATTTTGTGAGTACAAAAGTTTTTTTGCAAATTTACGCAAGAACCTCAGGAAAAACATTTGTTTCTCCCGTTATTGACTTTTTCTGTAATATTGTTAATATTGCAGAAAACATAGAAAAGCACTAAATTTTATAAAATTTAGTGCTGATAAAAAACGAAAAACTTGTAATATCGAAATATTTTTATTTTGATAAAATTTTTGTAAATTAGAAAATAGGCAAGGAGGAGAAAATGGTAAAAATTAATAAAGAAAAACTTATCGATGAATATATTAATGAAATGAAAAATAGAGGGTATTCAAAAATGACTGTTCGGAATGTTCATTACCTCTTAAGCAATTTTATGGCTCATTACGAACTCCCAGATAAAAATAATATATCGGATTATCTTTTTAATGTAGATGTTAATAAGAATACAAAAATTACCCGCTCATATATTTTGCTTGCCTTTGCAAAATATATGAAAAGAAAAACAGGTATTAATTTTGATATTGGTATCCCAAGGTTAAAAAAATCAAAAAAGATGCCGGTATATTTAACTAAAAATGAATTAGGAAAATTACTTGATGCATCAAGAAAGAATATCAGAGATTTTACAATTATAGCATTTTTTATTCAGACAGGACTAAGAATAGATGAATTAATAAACTTACATACCAAAAACGTGGATTTGCAAGACAAGACAATAAAAGTGCATGGCAAAGGTGACAAAGAAAGAATTGTTCCTCTGTCAAAGGATCTTGTGAAAATTCTTAAGACATATCTTAGTGGCAGGACAGAAGGCTATTTATTTATGTCACAAAAGGGAAAACCATTTTCACCCAGTGCAATACAAAAAATGGTAAAGAGATACACGCAAGAAGCAAATTTAAAAAAGAAAATATCTCCGCATAAATTAAGACACACATTCGCAACACTCGCACTTGAGGCAGGAGTAAATCCATTTACATTAAAGGAACTTCTTGGCCATAGTTCTTTAAACACTACACTGATTTATACTCATATTACCCCGGAAATATCGAGAGACGCAGTAAAGCGTGTAGCTGCAATAACTAAAGATGTATTTGAAAAAAAATAAAAGTGATGTATCTAATGAATCTTTATGATTAGTTGTGGAGTATCAAAATTAATATAAATATGGAGGTATGTTATGGATTTAACTTTTCAGCTATTTTACAATCTGACCTATCACTTTTAATAGATTGGCTTACTTCAGAAACGTGGCCTTATCATAGCAACCCACAACCTACTCCCGAAGAAATCCGGGAAGTATTTGAAAAAGGAGTCTATAACAATAGTACTTCCTGCAAAACTTTTTGGATCATCTTAGACAATGATAAACGCACTGGCTTAATCCGCCTGTATGACTTACAGGATAGTACTCCTTTATTTGATATCCGAATTCTCAGTGTCTATCGGGGCAAGGGAATTGGTGAACGAGCAACAAATTGGACCACCAATTACATATTCACAACATGGCCAGATAAACGCAGAATTGAAGGATATACGCGACAGGATAATTTGGTAATGCGAAGGGTATTCCAAAAGTGTGGCTATGTTAAAGAAGCCTGTCATCGTAAGGCCTGGCCGTCACAAGATGGTAAATATTTTGATGCTATTGGTTATGGAATCCTAAGAGAAGATTGGAAACAAAAGAAAATAACTCCACTCAATTGGGATGATGTAGGTTTTTAACGCTTTCTCTTTTAAGCAACGAGATTAATAGCAACTGCAAGATTTTGTAAAATATTTCGTTTTGCGGTTACAATATAGTAATTGCCTTTTACCCTATAAACCCCTTCTCTGTATCTTTGTGGCTCATCATGTAAAATCCATTTTATGTTGTCAAGGATATTTCTCTTAATAGAAAGCGTAGTATCGATCAACAATATAAAACTATCAGGTTTAAGATAATTTACTCTATCTAAAATCGACTTGAGCTCTCCCACTGAAATATTATTCGGTGGGCTCTCTTTACACTCGATCATAACCAACTTTGTGCCAACTCTTGCTACAACATCAATATCTCCC
>JAYELD010000119.1:12614-30162 GCA_034717215.1 Caldisericota bacterium | reverse complement strand
TAATTTTAAAATAAAAAATTTTTTATACATGATAAAATGCTTAATTGTGGTATAATTTAGAAAAAGTTTTAGTAGAAGTAAATTGATGTTTTTTATAGCAGGAGGGGCATCAGGGTAATATGAAAAAGAAGTCCTTAATCATTTTAATCATTATCTTAACTGCCATAATAACTTTATCTGTTTTTTTCTTTAAAGATATTTTACATAAAAGAACGATATATAATTCTGATATTATTATTCATCAGCTTTCTGAGGAGATGAAAAGCTGGATCGTTGAAAATAATTCCAATTATTATAAGGATTTTTTAGTTGAAACGACACCGGAGGCATGGGTCTTTGAGGGTGATAAGGCAGAAATAGTTTTTAATACAAAAATTATTATGACACTAAAAGCTGAAAAAGTTGACGACTTGCCTACAATAAAAGGTATGTTGAGGTACCTGGATTTAAAAAAGGGAGAGCTTTCTCAGACACAAATAGATAAAGCAGAAATATCTCTTGATAGTTGGCGTAAAGAATTGAAAAATTCCATTGGGAACCAAGAAGTTTTTAATTTTGTGCTTAAAGCAGTTGCTAATATAGATAGCCAGGGGAATATTATCAAAAGTACACTTCAATTCTTTGTAAATACAGTGATAGATGAAGAGCCACATTTTGTGTTAACCCAAATATTGACACCTAAAGCAAGTGAGGAGTGGGAAGAAGAAGGATTTGCGTTAATGGAAGGGATTGTTGAAAATACTGAAAATGTTGTTTCAGAAGATTTTATTCCTTTTCTTGTGTTTAAAACCGCTGCTAATTCGGAAATTAAAGCATATCTCAATTACTGGGATTCACAGGGAGGGAAAATTATTTCAACAGGCAAGGTTGTTTATACAGTTCCGCCTACTCCATACTTAGTACCAGTTGAAAATTGGGCTTTTCCACTGTCCTGGGATGGAGAGAGTTATATAATTTTGCCGGATACCGCAAAGGTTATTATGTCTATATATCAAAGAATGGAAAAGATTGATGTTTCGGTTGGGTCTTCACCGAAACTTTTTGGAAACAATTTGATAATGATTAAATTAACTGAGGAAAACGATGGATATTTCCACTACTTAATAAAAATATGGAATGGCGAGCAATATGTTGAAAAAGAAATGCACTTTACTTCTGTTGTCAAAGGACCGGACGGCACTGAGTATTCGGTTGTAGATTATGGGCATCCGGTTGTTGTTTACAATGATGGCGATAATATAAACGTACTTATTTCTTATTCTCTTCCCGCTAAACCATCGCTACTAGAAATAAAACTTCTTCTTTACACATGGAATATAAATAGTGAAAAAGGTGTCTGGCACAATATTTTTATAGAAGAAGGTGCCGGGCCAACTCCATCCAGCCCCATTGACACAAACTATGTACTGTCAACTGATAATAAGTTTTATTGCCAGGCAGGGTGGAGTGGCTTGCAGCTTGTTGATATTAAAAATTATTTTTGTAAGCTTGAAGAAAGCATTATGAAATTTAAAAAGTATTTATTTCCCTCGGATCCTTACGGAAAAATTCTTGTTCGCGAAACTTTTGTCCTGGGGTTGTACAAAGATATTAAAATTATTGGTATCGAGGACTATATATGTGCAATAAAAAATAATAACATTATAGGCATTCTTGTTAGGACAGAAGACTCCATTCAAGTGATGGCTGCTGATAAAAAAGTAATATCTGAATTTTTGATTAAGGATAGTGCCCGCTTAAAGTTTCCAAATGTTAATGGGAAGGGATAAATTTATATATTTGACGTCTGTATTTTTATTGATATGCAGTGCAATAAAATGTTTTTGAAAGGTAAATATTTTGCTCCGAAAGAAATGGTTTTAACAGATTTTTTGTATCTTGTTTTTTGTGGGAATTTACGATACAAGAAAGTAACTTGTTGCAATAGAATAGTTTGCAAGACGTGCCTACTTTTCGGGCAGGTATTTGAGGGCGGTATACCGACAGAATTAGCTATGTCTCTTATCTTTGCACCATACGTCTTATATTATTCTTTATGGGCTTATAAACAATCTTTTTTGCTTTTAGAAACATGCTCTCTATTCTAAATTTTTTTGTCTGTTTATTTTACCCTGTTTTTTAGCGTTCCTATTTTTTCTATATAACACTGTATTACGTCACCCTTTTTAACCGGTGCAATACCTGATACTGTACCTGTTGAGATGATATCTCCGGGATAAAGGGTTAGGTATTGAGAAATGTAATAAATAAGATAATTAATCTTAAAAATCATATCTCTGGTGTTTCCTTTTTGACGTACTTTTCCATTTACACTGAGCTCAATGTTCAGTTTATGCGGATTTTTAATTTCATCTTTTGTCACAATGTACGGCCCTATTGGCATTGCTGTATCGAAGTTTTTTGATCTGAACCATGGCTGTCCTTTTTTCATATCACTGTATTCTATTTCTCTCTCTGTAATGTCATTTGCAATTGTATAGCCGAATACATATTCCATTGCGTTTTTTATCGGAATATTTTTGCCTGCTTTGCTTATGACTACAGCAAGTTCTATTTCAGGGTCTATTCTTTTTGCATATGCAGGATAGATAACTGGAGCCTCATTTGCTACTACGCAATCGGCAAATTTGCCAAAAAGTATTGGTGCTTCCGGGACACTACTTCCTGTTTCTTTTGCATGTGCAGAGTAGTTTTTGCCAAGACATATGATTTTGCTTTCTCTTGCCGCGGGTGCGCCAAGTTCTGGTTTTTTTACAGAGAAAATTGGAAGAAATTTATTCCCAAATGTTTTTCCCCCTACTTTCATCATTTTTTTAACTTTTTCCCATTTTTGAATTAGCTCAATGATACTCCAGATGGTAGGAAATTCTTCTTTTCCGAGGTTGCTTAGTGTGTCTGATAAAAGTGCAATATCAATGACTTGTTCTTCGTAAATGATTCCTACTTTTTCAATTTTTTCTTCTTTAAATGTACAGATTTTCATTTTGCCTCCTCTTATTTTGTCTATATTTTAAAGTTCTTGTTATAAAAATTAATGAATTAGAAATTGTTTTTTGTAATTCTTGGTTTGATTTTTTGTAAAAATAAATTAATCTATATCAAAAAGGAATATATACAGAGAGAGGTTGTCTTAAATTCTTGTATAACTTCTGTTTTAGGAGAGCAGGAAAAATGTTACACATGGAGGGTTGTAAAAAATGAAAAAGTACATCTTTGTTACAGGTGGAGTAATGTCCTCTCTTGGAAAAGGGATTAGCTCTGCATCTATAGGGAGAATTCTAAAAAGCGAGGGTTACAAGGTTACGATTTTAAAATTTGATCCCTATTTAAATATCGATGCAGGCTCACAAAACCCCTTTCAGCATGGAGAAGTGTTTGTTACTGAAGATGGAGCAGAAACAGATTTAGACCTTGGACATTATGAGAGATTTCTTGATGAGGATCTTTTCCAGGAAAATAATGTAACAAGTGGGCAAGTCTATCAAACTGTCATTCAAAAAGAAAGAAGAGGCGATTACTTAGGTTCAACTGTACAAATTATTCCACATATAACAGCAGAGATCAAGAAAAGAATAAGAATTGTATCTGAGAATTCGAATAAAGAGATAATAATTGTTGAAGTGGGAGGAACAGTTGGAGATATAGAAAGCTTGCCATTTATTGAATCAATAAGAGAATTTAAAATGGAAGAAGGGGAAGGAAATGTTGCTTTTGTCCATCTTACTTATATTCCTTATCTTAAAATGACAGGCGAACTTAAAACAAAACCTACACAGCACAGCGTAGGAGAACTCAGGAAAATAGGTATTCAACCAGATATTATTATTGCAAGAGGCGAAAAGGATATAGGTAAAGAGGAAAAAAAGAAAATTGCACTCTTTACAAATGTACGCGAGGAGAATATCTTTTCTTTAAGCAATGCTGATTTAATTTATAAGGTTCCCTTAATTCTCGAAAGAGAAGGTATAAGTTGTACACTCTCAAGAATTTTACATCTCAGAGAAAGAGAACCAAAACTTTCTGATTGGCAGGAGATGATAAAAAAGGGGATAGCGAGAAAAGGGACAGTGAAGCTTGCTATAGTTGGAAAGTATATAAAATTGCAAGATGCTTATCTTTCGTTGAATGAAGCAATTAGACACAGTTCTTTTGAGGCAGGTGTAAATGTTGATATACAATGGATTGAATCAGAACTTTTAGAAACTTCAACTTCTTCCTTAGAAGGAGTAAATGGCATTCTTGTTCCAGGCGGTTTTGGAAAAAGGGGCATTGAAGGAATGATTATTGCTGCGCAATTTGCTAGAGAAAATAAAATACCATATTTTGGTATTTGTCTGGGTATGCAGGTTGCTGTAATTGAATTTGCAAGAAATGTTTTGAAATGGAAAGATGCTCATAGCGCGGAGTTTATGCCTCGGACGACACATCCTGTGATTGACCTTATGGAAGAACAAAAGGGTATAACGGATAAAGGTGGCACAATGAGACTGGGTGTGTACAAGTGTGATTTTATTAAAAAATCGAATGTGTACAAATTTTATGGCAATAAACCTTATGTGTTTGAGAGGCACAGACATAGATATGAATTAAACAATGGTTATAGGGAACAAATTGAAGATAAGGGATTAAAGATAGTCGGGGAGTATACTGAAAAGCACCTTGGAGAAATTGTCGAGATATGTGAACATCCATTTTTTGTTGGGGTACAATTTCATCCTGAATTTAAATCCCGTCCACTCTCACCCCATCCATTGTTTACAGCTTTTGTCCGCGCTATGAAAAGTACTTAAAAATATTTGCTTGACAACAAGATAATAAAAAATAAAATGCGAAAAGAGAGCGAAGAGTAAGGTCAAATTTTTTAATAAAACGTTGAAGATGGACGCAAACAGTATTTAAACTGGCAATATGCAAGGATAATCTTGAATGATTAGTATATTATAAGGAGAAGGAATATTTATGTCATTAATTCAATTTAATAGAGTGTATTTTCAGTATGATTCATCATCTATACCAGTCTTTAATAATTTGTCTATATCAATAGATACTGTGTGGAAAACAGGTATTGTTGGGAGAAACGGGGAAGGCAAAACTACGCTTCTTAATTTGATAATGGGGAAAATTGTTCCAACAAAAGGGAAAATTAATGTATCGATGAAAACTGAGTATTTTCCTTATGAACCTAAAACAATCTTAAAAACCACATTAGATGTAATAAAAGATAGTATAGCTCCATTTTATCAATGGGAAGAACAAATGAGGCAACTGTTGAACAATAGTAATGCAAGTAATTTAGAAAGATATGGGGAAATACTGGAAAAATACCAAGATGCAGGTGGATACGAAATTGATGCACTAATTGAAAAAGAGATGTATATGATGAAAATGAGTTCAGAATTGTTAAAGCGTGGTTTTAACACTCTGAGTGCGGGAGAAAGAACGCGTGTATTAATTGTCTCATTGTTTTTGAAAAGAGGATATTTTTTATTGATTGATGAACCGACAAACCACCTTGATTTAGAAGGAAGGAAATTATTGGGCGAGTACCTTATTCAAAAGAGCGGGTTTATTCTAGTTTCACACGATAGATATCTTTTAGATATATGCGTAGACCATATTTTATTTATTAATAAAAAAAATGTTTATATTGAAAAAGGTAATTTTTCCTCCTGGAAACATAATAGAGATATTAGAAAAGAGTTTGAAAAACGTAAAAGGAAGAATTTACAAAAAGAAATAAAATCTTTAAAAATTGCCGCGACAAAGAGGAGAAACTGGGCAAATAATAGAGAATCGGACAAAAAAATAAAGACTGACCAAAAAGAAAGGGCTGATAAAGGTTTTGTTGGGCATAGAGCGGCAAAATCCATGAAACGAGCACTAAATATAGAAAAGAGAACAGAATCGAAGATTGAGGAAAGAAAATACCTTCTTAATGATTTTGATAAAGAAAGAAGATTAAAATTAGATGTCAGCGCTGATTTGCCTCAAAACATTTTAAGATTAGATCATATTTTTGTCAGCATAAAGGGCAAAACAATTATTAAAGATTTTTCGCTTGTGATGGGAAGAGAAGATAGGATTGCTATTGTTGGTAAAAATGGGAGTGGTAAGACGACTTTGTTAAATACTGTTTCAGATGGAGTTAAAATTCAGCGAGGGAAAATCTATAAACCCGAGCGTTTAATAATTACAAGAGCTTATCAAAATCCACTATGGAATAATGGGATGTTGCGAGAGCATTTAATTAAATGTGACATAGATGAAACGAGGTTCCGCAATATTTTGGGAAGTCTTGGTGTATCGGGCGAAGTATTTGGCAGACCACTTGAAACATTTAGTGAAGGCGAGAGAAAAAAAGTAGATTTATGTCGTTCGTTTTTAACAGCTTCTGATTTACTTTTGTGGGATGAACCTTTGAATTACATCGATTTAATTACCAGAGAGCAGTTGGAAGATGTTATTTTACAATACAAACCTACTTTATTGTTTGTCGAACATGACAAGCATTTTGTAGATAGAATTGCAACAAAAGTAGTGTATTTATAAAAACAAAGCAGGAAATAGTTAAATACATCTTTGTTTGCTTTTGATAGAAACGAAATCGATTTTGTGGGCATTCTTTATTTTTGCTATTCATAAAATAAAAAATGCACTATAATATTTGAAGAGAAAAAAAGTATTAGAGGATGAAAGTATGAAAAAAACACTTCTTATCGTGGATATGCTGAATGATTTTGTGGAGGATGGAGGGGAGCTCAAGGTAGAAGGCGCAAAAGAAATTGTTCCCTTCATTAATGATTTACGTATGGAGTTTGAGAAAAATGGTTTTCCTGTCATATATATTTGTGATTCACATTTAGAAAATGATCCGGAATTTGAATTGTGGCCTCCTCATTGTGTTGAAGGCACAAAAGGTGCGGAAATTGTTGGTGAACTAAAGCCTGACGCTGATGATTATGTGATTAAAAAGAAGAGTTATTCAGGTTTTTATGGCACTACTCTTCATACTTTATTAAAAATACTTGAAGTAGATACTCTTTATGTTACGGGGGTAGCGATGAATATATGTGTTCATTATACGGTAGCGGATGGAGTGATGCGCGGATATAAAATTGTTGTCCCAATTAAATGCGTAGCAGGGCTTACAAAAGAAGATGAAGAGTATATGAAAAAGCAGCTTAGAGATGTTTTTAAAATAAAGCTTGTATAAGGAGGTATTTATGAAAAGCAAAGAAGGGATTTTGAAGATGATTAAAAAGGCAGGCAAGAATGGCGTGAGTGTTTTTACACTTGCTGAAACAAAGAGTACGAGAAATGCAAATTATATTTTGACAAAACAATTTTTGGAAGATCTTCTAAACGAGGGGAAAGTTGAGAAAAATAGTAGCGGCAAATTTATTATTTCTGGCATCACAAAGAATAGAAGAGCATCCGATTATATGACACGGGACGAATTAGAAAAGATCACGAAGAAGATTTATCAGGGTATTGTAGATTTGAATGAAAAAGTAGACAGGGTTTTTGAATACATAGATGAAGTGTTTCTTAATATGCGAATGGCGAGATCTAGCAGTTTTCCTACAGAGAAAGATATGCTTATTGCATATGACAATGTCAATATGAATGAAGGTATGGATGATTTTGTCCCGGTATCTATCTTAAAAAAGGAATTAAAAAAAATGGGATTTTTATTTACAAATAAAGATTTAGATGCAAAGCTTTCAGAAATGAATAAAAGAAAAATTATACGTCTTCGTGTAGCAAGTAGTTCCAAAAAAGGAAAAAACAAGAAAAAAGAAATTGGCACTGGGAAAAAAGGCAAATTGCCATACATAACGTGGCTTAAACGGGATTGACTTTTTACACTAACTCATCAAAACAAAATAAGCTTAATGACCGATTTTTTAGCTCTCAAAGGACTATTACTATTTTGTTGCAATTTAACAAAGTTTTTATAATATAATTATATGAATGAATATGTGATACACTCCTGGCAGGAGGCTATGGAAGTTTTATACAACCAATCAAGGACGCTTAAGAGTATCGGGCGTTTTCGGTCGGATTATGTGTATAGGGGTCTTTCAGACAAAGAGTATGCTTTAGATACAGTGCTTATGAGATTAGGCGGGAGATATTGGCAGTTAGAGGCCCATCTTATAAAGAATTTTATCAAATATAGCGGGATAGATTCTTCTAAACATTCTATTTTGACATGGTTTTCTGTTGCAAGGCATCATGGTCTTCCCACGCGTCTTTTAGATTGGACATATTCACCGCTTGTTGCAATGCATTTTGCAACTCAGGAGATTGATAAGTATAATAGAGATGGCATAATTTGGTGTGTTGATTATATAAAGATGCATGAATTACTTCCAGCCCGATTCAAAAAACTACTCAAAGAAGAAAATGCAGACATTTTTACTACGGAGATGCTTCAGAAAATCTATCCTGCAATAGGAGATTTATTAAAAGCTGATAAGAGTTTTGCTTTGTTTTTTGAACCTCCGTCAATGGACCAGCGTATTATTAACCAGTTTGCGCTGCATTCAATTACCGCTTCTGCAAAATTACGTATGAGAGATGTAATTAACAAACATCCGGAGATTTATAAAAAAATAATCATACCTAAAGAAATAAAATGGGAAATAAGGGATAAGCTTGATCAGTCAAATGTTCAAGAAAGAGTACTGTTTCCCGGGCTTGACGGCCTCAGCATGTGGCTTACCCGTTATTATCAGTCTAAAAATCGCCCGTTAGAGAAATAACACTTTTAACTATTTTGTTAAAAATTTAGGTGTATTGTGATTAAATGTATAATTTATAAGCAATTATTGCAAGAACGGATTAAACATTTTTTCTTCTCTAATTGTACTGTTTTCCGTATGCCCGGGGAGAATAATAAAATCATCAGGGAGTATCAAAATTTTTTCTTTAATTGAATTAATCATTTCATTAAAAGCATTTTTATATTCTCTTGCTATACCTACTGTTCCTGCGAATAGCGTATCTCCTGTGAATATAAATCCATTTTCTACAAGTGAGATACTTCCTTTGGTATGTCCCGGGGTATGTTCTATCGTAAGAGAACAATCACCAAAATTAATTGTTTTTTTGTCTTTTACTTCTCTATCGCAATCAGGCGAAGTAATATTCAAACCAAATTGCTTTGAACCATTTTTTTTGGAAGAGGTAAGTTTTTCCCTGTCCTCTTTATGTATTAATATCTTTGCGTCAGGAAAAGATTTTTTTAAAATATTGTTTCCACCGATGTGGTCAAAGTGCCCGTGCGTGTCGATAATAAAACAAAGCTTTCCACTAAGGGACTTTATGAAATCTACGAGCTCGTTTTTTTCTCCTTCTTTTAAGGGACTCGGGTCTATCACAATAATATCATTGTTGCTTTTTACTACGTAACAATTTGTTTCAAGTGGCCCAAATGTAAATTTGTTGATAACCGTTTTGTTAATTTCTAATTTTTTATCTAGCATAGTATAATTATACTGAAAAATAAAAAATTGTTATAAGGAGGTTTTAAAATTCCGTGGCAAATATTTATTACCTCTCCAAATTAGGGGTATTTGGTATTTATATATCTCTTACAGTAGGGCTTTCAGTAATTGTAACAGTTGGGTTCATTCTTACCCAGACGCCCGTTATAAGAGTTCTATTCAATCTGGAAGATTCTTTGCGAAAGCAAATTATATTGGGTGTTTTCTTTGGCGGTGTTTCTATTTTAGGGACTTATCTTGGGACTGATGTAAATGGCGCAATAGCGAATATAAGAGATATAGGTGCTATAAGTGGAGGCCTTTTCGGAGGGCCATTTGTTGGCCTTATTGCAGGCCTTATAGGAGGCGTACATAGATTTTCTTTAGGTGGATTTACTGCTGCTCCTTGTGCTCTTGCAACAATATTAAACGGTACAATAGCAGGCGTTTTGTATACAACAAAGCGAGGTAAGGTTTTTTCCATTCTTCCTGGTGTTGTATTTACAGCAATTGCAGAAGTATGTCATATGGGGCTTGTTCTTCTTATGTCAAGACCTTTCCCGGAGGCATTTTCGTTAGTAAAGATAATATCCGGACCAATGGTTTTATCTAATCCCTTTGGTGTTGCTTTGTTTCTTCTTGCAATCCAAGTTTCGATGAGAGAAAGGGAAAAAGTTAGTGCAATTACAGCAGAAAAAGTGCTTAAAATAGCAGAAAAAACGCTTCCCATTCTAAGTAGGGGTTTGTCTGAAGATACTGCAGGTGTAGCTGTGCACATTATTCTTAAGAATACAAACCTTGACGCTGTTGCGATTACCAATACGGATAAAATACTTGCTTTTTCTGGCGCAGGAGAAGATCATCATAAAGTAGGCTTTCCGTTTAGGACGTCTTCAACAATGGAAGCGATTAAAACTGGCAAAACAATACTTTTAAAGAATGAAAAAGAAGTTGGATGCAATTTTAAAAATTGTCCTATTTCTTCAGGTATTGTTGTACCACTGAAAACGACTGACGGAGAAGTTTTTGGTACTTTGAAATTATATAGAGTTGAAAGGAATGCAGTAACCTTATTGGACGAAGAACTTGCTAAAGGACTGGCTGCAATCCTGGTCACACAGATTGAACTTAACGAGATAGAAAAAGAGAAAGAATTAAAAACGCGCTCGCAGTTGAAATCTTTACAGGCACGTATAAACCCGCACTTTTTATTTAATACTTTAAATACGATTGGATATATTGTCAGAAATGATCCTGAAAAGGGAAGAAAACTTATATATCACTTAAGCTTTATTTTGAGAGAGACACTTGATAGAAAATCAAATTTTGTAGAATTGTCTGATGAAATACGGCTTGTGCGTTCATATCTAAAAATTGAAAAAGAACGCTTTGGGGATAAACTTGCTACCGAGTTTAATATAACCCCAGAGGCACTCAAAATAAAAATTCCTTCTCTTATCGTGCAGCCGATTGTAGAAAATGCCGTGAAACATGGTTTTTCCTCTTTTGTGAAAAAACTCAAGATTACTGTATCTGCTTATATGAGGCTCAATATGTTATACATTGTTATTGAAGATACAGGCAAGGGAATTTCAAAGGATAAAATCAATGAAATAATCCAGTATGGAGCCGATGAATCAATTGGAATAAGAAATGTTATTGATCGGATGAAAAATCTCTACGGAAACAATTATCAGTTCAAAATTAGAAGTTCTCCTGGTAAAGGCACAAAGGTTGTTATTGGTATACCAGTGGAAGGAGTGAAAAAATGGTTATTCGAACAATTGTCGTTGACGACGAAAAGCCCGCAAGGGAAGAAATAAAAATTCTTTTAGGGCACTTCAAAGATTTTGAGGTTGTTGACGAGTGTGATAATGCGTTTAATGCACTCAATGCAATATTATCGAAAGTTCCCGATGTTGTATTTTTTGATATTGATATGCCAGGATTTAACGGCATACAGCTTGCAGAGACACTTCAAAATGTGAAAGATGCTCCTCTTCTTGTTTTTATTACAGCTTATTCTGGTTATGCAGTAAAAGCATTTGAACTAAATGCGCTTGATTACATCGTAAAACCAATCAAAGAAAAACGGTTTGTTTGTATGATAAATAGAATAAGGAATAAGATGAAAGATAAGAAAAAACCTTCTTTAGATTTTATTATTGGGGAAATAAAAAATGAGCTTTTTCTTTTGAAACCTCAGGATATTCTTTATCTTTATTCGAAAAAAGAAAAGATTTTTGCAAAGACAGATGAACATGATATGCGTTGCAAGAGTCTTACACTTCAATTGGCAGAAGATAAACTTAAAAAAGATGATTTTTTTAGAGCGCATAAGGGTTATTTAATTAATATGAATAAGGTTAAGAAAATTATTCCATGGTTTAAAGGTAAATACCTTATCGAAATGGATAACGGTGATAGAATTCCTCTATCATCTCACAGGGAAAAGGAATTTCGAGAAAAAATTTTCCGCAGTTAACTTCGATTTTTTCGCTCTTATGTATCATTTTTCTGCGCTTATGGCAAAATTATTGACTTTTGCTTTTGTCGTAGGTAAAATTATAAAATAGGAAGTATAATGGCTATTTTTGTTATAAAAAGGAGGTGATAAGGTAGTAAAGATTAGTTGAACGTCAGTAAGATGATGCTGGCATTTTTGGTGTAAATGGCAAGCATATTGAGAAGTAAGTAGCAAAATGTGGTTGTTGTTTTACAAGTTACAAAGAGAATTTTTGAAATGCTTAATCAAAAAGGAGGGTAATTTATGGCTTATGTATTGTTTGTTATCGCTATAATCTGGTTTTTACTTATGTATAAAGGTTATGGTGGTTTTATTGCAAAAGTCTTTAAACTGAACGACAAGAATCCCACACCTGCTCATACAATGGAAGACGGTGTGGATTATGTGCCGACAAACAGATGGGTTCTCTGGGGACACCATTATACTTCTATTGCAGGAACAGGCCCTATTGTTGGTCCTGCAATCGCAGTTATCTGGGGTTGGTTACCAGCGTTGCTTTGGATTACATTAGGAACGGTTTTTGCAGGTGCAGTTCATGATTTCTCGGCATTAGTTATATCGATGAGAAATGAAGGCCATTCAATTGGTGAAATTACAGGTAAAATTATTGGGCCTCGTGCAAAAGTACTATTCTTTTTTGTCATCTTCTTTGAATTGTGGATTGTTATTGCAATTTTTGCACTAATTATGGGACTTCTCTTCAATATGTATCCCTCTGCAGTGTTTCCTATATGGATGCAAATTCCTATTTCAGTAATGCTTTCATACATGGTATTTAAAAAAGGAAAGAACTTACATACCTGGTCTTGGTTGGCACTAGCTTTGATGTATATTACTATTGCAATAGGCGTACTTATCCCAATAACGATACCCGGTGCCCATGCTTTACAGATCTGGATTGTTATTATGATGATTTATATTTATTTTGCTTCTACTCTTCCAGTGCAAACACTACTTCAGCCGAGAGATTATATTAACTCACACGAGTTGCTTGTAGCAATGGGCCTTGTTACACTTGGTGGACTTATTGCACTGTTCCGCGCACCGACGCATCTTTCGTTTGTTGCACCTGTGATAAACTTACATCCGGAAGGTGCTCCACCAATGTGGCCCCTCCTATTTGTAACAATTGCTTGTGGTGCAATTTCAGGCTTTCACTCGCTTGTTGGCTCCGGAACATCTTCTAAACAGATAGATAAGGAAACAGATTCACAACTGGTAGGATATGGCGGAATGATCGCTGAAGGAATGCTTGCTATGATTGTTTTATTGGCAGTAGCAGCAGGTTTAGGTGCAAGACATGCGAATGTTTCTGAAGGTGTGGCTGCATGGGGTAAACACTATGCTACTTGGGCTGCAGCAGCAGGACTTGGTGCAAAGATAGGCGCTTTTGTTGAAGGTTCTGTTAATATGATGTCATATGTATTTGGGCAGAGTAAATATATGGTTGGACTTATGACAACCATTATGGGCGTATTTGTTGTAAGTTTTGCAGGCACTTCACTTGATACTGCAACACGTGCACAGAGGTACGTATTCCAGGAATGGGGCAAAGGCCTCAAATGGAATTGGATGAAGAATAAATGGATTGCCACGTTCTTAGCAGTTTTCACTGCATATCTTCTTACTCTTGCATCACCGGGTGGAAAAGGTGCATTGGTACTCTGGCCTTTGTTCGGCACAGTGAACCAGCTGCTTGCAGGGCTTGTGCTACTTGCTGCAACAGTATATCTTATAAGAAAGAAATTACCTTCTGTTGTCACTGCTATCCCGATGGTCTTTATGGTTATTATGACTGCCTGGGCAATGGTGTTGAATATTAAAAGCTTTACAGCATCGCATAATACTTTGTTGCTTGTTATCGGCGTTATAGTATTTATCTTGATGGTATGGCTTGTTATTGAGGCAATTATTGCTATAAGCATCGCACATACAAGTAAGGAAGAAAAAGAGGCAAAAGAAGAAATCGGATAATCCCTATTTTGATTGTAATGCGTAAAGGCTCGCCGTACGGCGAGCCTTTTTGTTCTCCGATATCTTATTTAGTTTTCTACAAAACAATAAATTTTAAAAATTTTAACATATATCCTTTGAAAATCTTCTTTCTCCAAACTCGTTTAGATCAAATACTTCCACTTTATCCTTTTCTTTTAGTTTAGCAATTTCTTTTTTGAAGTTCGTTGTTTTAATTTCCTTAAATCCGGCTTTTTCTATAAGTTCTTGAACAGTAGGATGGAGTGGTTTGGTATGCAGAAAGTATATCTCTGCATATCTTTCCTTTTCCTCTTCTGTGTATTTGACTACGCTTCTTACATCTACTCTTCCTATTTGCCTTCTAAAACCTATAAAAATCATACAACCACCTCCTATAATTATTATAATTATATTTATTATTTTT
This sequence comes from Caldisericota bacterium, assembly GCA_034717215.1. Lineage (NCBI taxonomy): Bacteria > Pseudomonadati > Caldisericota > Caldisericota bacterium. The sequence goes on along the minus strand of JAYELD010000119.1, from coordinate 15,746 downwards.
TTCAAAATTTATTATTCACTTAAGTAGTGCTTACGCAAAATGGCACTAATAGTTTTTTCTTTGTTGTGGGGTAGCAAGATGTAATTTACTATAATCGTTTTGAGAATTACTATGAAATTACAATAGGAAAATTCCTGTAGCACCCATTATCAATAAAAGAAGAGATGCATTTAGTCTAAACTTAATAAGCACAATAAAAGCAATTATCGAAAAGACATATGGAAGCATGTTGTTATGGAAGCCGCGACTTGCAATAATATATGCTGTACTTATCAAAAGAGCTATTATTACGGGTTTTATGCCTGCCATAAAAGCACGATACACAGGATGTGTTTGCAATTTTTTCATTGCTGTTGCAATAAGCAGAATAAGTATAAACGAAGGAGAAGCAACGCCTGCTGTGCTGATAATGGCGCCTAACACCCCGTGGACTCTGTATCCTATAAACGTTGCAATGTTGATCGATATAGGGCCTGGAGTAATTTCTGCAACGGAAACAAAATTCAAAAAATCTTTTATTGTAATCCAGTGAAGATTTGTTACAAGTTCTCTTTGCAGGATGGGAATCATTGCTTGTCCTCCACCAAATGTAAATGCGCCAATTTTAAAGAATTCCAGATATACTTTAAGAAGAAACATTTTTAAATTCCCTTGTTTTAAATAAAATCCCTAAGCCACCACCTACAAGGATTACATATATTGGATTCAATTTTATTATAAAAATTTCTACTAAGGAGAGAGTAAGTATTGATAGGTTAAAAAAATCTATCTTTATTTTTTTTGTGATATCAATTGTGACGTATACAATTTCCGCTACAATTCCTGTTAAAATTCCTGAAAAGAATTTAAGTACAGTGGTGTTACTAGTTATTCCTGTAAAATATATTGAAAGGAGCAGAATAATTATAAGAGAAGGGAGAATCACTCCCAGGGTTGCTATTATTGAGCCCAATATACCCAACTCCTTATATCCGATAAATGTTGCCATATTAATTGCTATAGGGCCCGGGGTTATCTGCGATACTGCGAGCACTTCAATAAAATCATCTTCGCTGATATATCTGTTTTTTGCTGCAAGTTTTTGTTTCATAATGGGTATCATTGCATAGCCGCCACCGAGTGTAAACAGACCAATGTAAAAAAAGATGCCAAACAGTTTTAATGCATTTATTTTTTTGTTCATCTTTTTATTCTATAGAAATAAGCGATAAAAACAATATAAACTACATTTTGACGCCAGAGAGATAATAAAATTTAGTTTTTGTAAAAATTAAAAAAATTTTATAAATTATAATAAATGTTGACAGATACTGGGCATTTTAGATGAATTTGTGGTTTTATAGGTTTTTTGTCCCTTGACAAGCTCAAAAATATTATGTATACTAATTTTACAATATTTATTGGGGGAAGACTTTGACGTTTAGGTGAGAATTATTGGTTGCCTTAACCTAAGCTGAGTCAATGGCAAAACCGGTCCTCCTTTTTTTGCAAAAAAAGGAGGAACATATGAAAACAAAGAAAGGGTGGTTATTTACTCTATCACTTTTTTTATTAGTTTTTTTACTTGTCTTTAACCTTGGTTTTGTAGGGTTATCAAGAATTTATGCAGTTAGTGCTACTACTACGTTAGAGCTCACAAAAGGTTCCTGGGACATAATAGGACTTGACAGCAACAAAGTTGCCGATGGACCAAATCAATTTCTCATACAGGTTCATATAGCAAATACAGGTGGTGAAACAGCTACTAATGTTGCTGCGCAATTAATCTTGGGTAGTGGTAGTGCATTCATAACTTCAACCGATCTAGGTCCAAAGACTATTAATACAATTGATGTAGGCTCGGCAATAGATGTTTTCTTTCTTGTTGATGTACAAAGAACTGATTTAGCTTACTATACAACCAAAGATTATACTGTAACAGTTTCAGGAACAAATGTTAGTTCAGCAACCATATCTGGCACACTTATTGTTAAAAAGCTCATCTCTCAGAATAGAAATTCAGTTGACTCGATAACTCCTTCCACCCCTTTACCAAAAATAGACCAAATATTTACTGTAACCGTTATATCAACCACGTCCACTTTCAATTATCCGCATATAGAAGTGCCAATAGTCGGATATGACCCAACAATAGTACAACCCATAGGAGTTTCAACCACGTATGATAGTTCTTCTTCTAATGACTTACTTTTGCACAACGCAGGTGGCAACCCTATGACATCTACCTGGACATTTAAAGCTATTGCTTTAGGAAGTACTTCATTGGGTTCATTTATATATGATCAAACTAAAGATTCGGGAGAGAACTTTCATTACAATGATTATACTACTGGGCCAACTATAGTTGTGGAGGGCTATTCCATCTCCGGTATGAAGTTTAACGACATTGATAACAATGGAGTAAAAGATACAGGCGAACCTGGACTTTCCGGTTGGACGATAAATCTTAAGGATTCGACTGGAGCAATAATAAAGACCGAAATAACGGATGGCAATGGAAACTATTCATTTACAGATCTTCTTCCCGGTACATACAACGTTTCTGAAGTTGCTCAACCCGGATGGACTCAGACGTATCCTGCATCTGGATACTACGATGTTACAATATCTGACGCAGATGCAACTGATATAAACTTTGGCAATACAATCACAACAGATGCAGATATATATGTATACAAAATCTGCCATGATATTACACCGGGAGACATAGGTGTCCTTGCATACACAATTACTGTTGGAAATTATGGGCCTTCAGATGCATTGAATTTTGTCCTCACAGATACGCTTCCTGCAGGCCTTTCAAATGCAACATATGCAGTTGATGGTGGAAGTCAAGTATCATGGACTGGTTCACACAGCTTTGGCACAATAGCAAGTGGCGTATCACATATAGTAACAATCTATGCTGATGTATCTTCATCCCTTACAACGATAGATCCCAACACAGCTATTGTTACATCAGATACTCCAGATGCACAGGTAGCGAACAACTCAGATACATGTACCAATACAATCACAACAGATGCAGATATATATGTATACAAAATCTGCCATGATATTACACCGGGAGACATAGGTGTCCTTGCATACACAATTACTGTTGGAAATTATGGGCCTTCAGATGCATTGAAT
>JAYELD010000119.1:0-12514 GCA_034717215.1 Caldisericota bacterium | reverse complement strand
TATCACATATAGTAACAATCTATGCTGATGTATCTTCATCCCTTACAACGATAGATCCCAACACAGCTATTGTTACATCAGATACTCCAGATGCACAGGTAGCGAACAACTCAGATACATGTACCAACTACTTGAACCTACCTTTTGCAACGATTACAAAGACTCCTAATACACAGGCAGGAACACTTGGGGCAAACATAAACTGGGTTATAGTAGTAGAAAATACAGGAAACATTAGTTTAACAAATCTTTATGTAATAGATACATTGCCTCCTAATTTTACTTTTGTGAATACATATGAGATAACATTCAGTGGTACTGGAAGTCGAACTTCTGTGGCTAATCCTTCTGCTGGTGCAAACGGGACCATTTCCTGGGGTGTCTGGATGCTTAATCCGGGAGATACTTTTACTATTAGATTTACTGCAAATATCTCATCGACGGCGTCTTATGGTACACATACAAACACTGCGTTTGTTAGTAGCAATGAATATATTTTACCGCCGGATAGCGCAGATGTTACTCTATCGCCTCCACCACCACCACCTCCACCACCACCACCTCCTCCACCACCGCCTCCTCCACCTCCACCACCTCCTCAACCGTTGCCAGAGGAAGAAGTCGTTATTTACCACCATAATTTCTTCTCTGGTTACCCTGACAAGACATTCAGGTCTGAAAATTATATTACGAGAGCCGAGGTTTCTTCTTCAGTTGCAAGAGCACTTGGCCTTAAATGGCAGGAGTACTTGTTTGATACATTTAGCTACTCATTCCCCGATGTTACCGACTCATTCTGGGGATTCGGGCATGTAGAGGCTTTATTTAAGGAAAAACTTATTATTGGTTATCCTGATGGTGCATTCGGACCTAATAGATCTATTACTAGAGCTGAAGCTGCACAAATATTCTTTAGACTTCTGAATCTTCAACCGAAATATTCGACTACTCCAACCTTTAGCGATATGGATAGTTCACACTGGGCATATGGTGCTGTTGAAGCCATAGCTGAAAGAGAAATAATTTTGGGCTATCCAGATGGCACATTTAAACCAGACAAGCCGATTACCAGGGCAGAGTTTGTAACAATTGCCTGTAAGACGCTTGGGAGAGGACCATTCGAAGACGGAATTATTGAAAATCCTTATCCTGATTTGAAATCAACCCATTGGGCATTCTCATTTATAATGGAAGCTTCGATACCGCATATTGTTCTTAATCCGTTAAGGCAGGATATCCTTATTGTGATACCAAGCAAAAAAATTCCGATTTACTCTGAATGGGCTGATTCAACAATTGAGGTTCCGGAGTTAGGAAGTATAATCATTGCGATTGTTCCAGTGGACGGGCTTACACCAGAGGGCAATGATCCACCTCCAAGAGAAGTTATTGTAAAAATAATAGTGAAGAGAGAAATGCCATAAACTGTGAATAGTAAAAGCTAATCAGAATATTTTCCGAAAGGGGGAGAAAAAACTTTTCTCCCCCTTCTTCTTTTTTTGATTAATATAAAGGTTGAGTAGCTAGCTAAAAAACTAATGTCGATTAAAAATAAAGAAATTTTTTTAAGAAAAAGCTAAAATTTATGCTTTTTTACTTGACAAGCGAAAAAAAACCGTTAAAATGAAATAACATTGAAAACTAAATAGTGTTAACGTACCAAGAAGCTTTGATCCTTTGTTCCCAATATGGGCGTCACGGGGCAAAGAGGAGCTAATGACGCAACCGGCTTGGTTTTTTTGTCTAAGGGGACTTAAGGCAAAAACCAGGTTATACGTGGTACCAAGAGGCGTTGAATCCTTGTTTAAATTTGGGCGCTAAAACAAGGACGAGCCAGTAGCGCAACCGGCTTGGTTTTTTATTTTGCCAGATCTCTCTCAAATGTAAAAGCTACTGCACGCCAGAATTTTTGGAGCCCAAATGGAGAGAGATGAAAAAAGTAGCCTGGTTATCGGGACAAAAAGCAGTAGTTAGCGGAATAATAATCATATTTGTTGTTATGATTACTCCGCTAAACCTATTTAGTGTGTTTTCAACTAATTATAAAAGTGAAACTCACTATATCTATATCGATGCCAATGAATCTGAAGGAATAATTGTTTCCAAACCAATAAAACTTGATGATAAGATTTTTGTTTCATTAAGAACTTACAATCGAAGCGATTCAGTAAATATTAATTTAAATAATCAAGCATTTGAAATAATATCTCAAAACACTTTGAATTTACCGGATATGGAAGCAGCCGATTATAAACCTCTGGATTTTGGTAGAGTTTATAAATACGAACTTCTTTCTTTAAAACCAGGGCAAAATGAAATATCGTTCTCATTGTTGAGAGAGAATGCAGCAACTTATGATAATTCAGAAATCAAAGTCATCATTCCCGTTGAAACTAGAAAATCTGTAATACAATTCGTTTCGGCTAAAGAGTTGGTTAAGAGGCCGCCCCGGGTTAGCGTTCTTAAACCAATTGTTATTCTTGTAGATTTCAGCGATACAGCTGCAAGTTATAGTGTTTCAACTCCTACTTTTTATCAAAATCTTCTCTTTGGTGAAGGGACTAAAAGCTTGTATGATTATTACTTGGAAAATTCTTTAGGCAAACTTGAAGTAAGAGGTACAGCTTATGCAAATTCCAGTTCAGATACTCAATGGTTTACAGCGCCAGAACCTTATTCATACTATGTAGGGTCATCCAATGGAATGGGGGCATACCCGCACAACACACAAAAATTGGTAGAGGATATTATTGACATAATTGATCCTGTTGTAGATTTCTCAGAGCACGATGGCGATGGCGACGGAGTTGTAGATGGGATTTTTATTATTTATGCTGGCAGACAGGCAAGTTCTAAATATCCAGATAAAATATACCCCCATATGTGGTCAATTGCAGCCGAGAAAAGAGACGGGAAAACAGTTTGTGATTATGACATACTCCCTGAGTATAGATATGAACCAGGGGATGCAACAATTGGGCCATTTTGTCATGAATTTGGACATATACTTGGTGCAATCGACCTTTATGATCTGGATGGATTATCTTATTTTAAATACGATGGAGAAAAATCCAACGGTCTTGGCAAATGGAGCATTATGGCAAATGGAGTATGGGGAGCGACAAAGCGGTCAGGCGATACTCCTTCACACTTTGATGCATGGCATAAGATAAAATTTGGATGGATTGAGCCGACTATCATTACCGGGGATTTAAAATCTATTCCTATCCCTGCTGTTGAGCTTGCGGAAGGCAAAATTTATAAATATATTTTGGAATCAAACCCGGACGAATACTTCCTTATAGAAAATAGGCAGCAAATAGGTTTTGATTCGAAGTTACCCGGGGCAGGAATTTTAATATATCATATTGATGAATCTGCAACTTCAAATAGTTATGCATGGTCCCCGTTTGATGAAACTCCAAATGAGGGGCATTACAAAGTTGCTTTAGTACAGGCAGACGGTTTATGGGATCTTGAACGGAAAAAGAACTACGGGGATGACGGGGATCCTTTCCCGGGTTCTACTGACAATAGAGTATTCTCTATGGATACCTTACCAAATAGTAACCTGTATGATGGCACGCCTACCTATCTAAAAATAAGCAACATTAGTGATTGCGATTCATATTTAACTATCACTGTTGATTTCTCTATACTCGGAGATTAATATATAACGCAGCATCGTCTTTAAACTTATAATCAGGCATTTCTCTATTTTCTTATCATTTATTCAAATCTGAATCTAACATTATTTTCTTAACCATTGGTTTTATCAGATGGTTGTGGAAAATCTGTTTTTAAATATAATCAAACCATGATGGTAAAAATATTATTTTTTGCAGAAGCAAAGAAGATTGTTGGAGAAGGTGAAATTGATTTAAGCTTTAACGGGAAAACCGTTCTGGATATTAAAAGAGACCTTTTGGAAAAATATCCTTCCCTTGAAACATCGTTTAACAGTGTTGTATTTGCTGTTAATGAAAAATATACAGCGGAAGATACTGTATTAAAAGACGGAGATGTATTGGCTGTAATACCACCTGTGGGAGGTGGGTAAATGATAAAAATACTGAAAGAAAAGATTGATATACTCCATTATATAGAGCTGTTGAAAAGAGTTAATGCAGGTGCTATTATTACTTTCTTGGGTGAGCCAAGGAAAAGCATCGAAGACGGAGATGTTATGTCGATAAATTATACTGCTTACGAAACAATGGCATTAAGTGAAATGAAAAAGATTGAACAAGAAGCACTGAATATTAGCGGCATAGAAGAAGTAATTATTATTCATAGGATAGGGGAGGTCCCACTACAAGAAATTTCTTTGTTTGTTGGCATTTCTTCTGCGCACAGAAAGGAAGGTTTTAAGGTATGCAGCATGGTTGTGGATAAGGTAAAGGAGAAAGTGCCAATCTGGAAGGAGATTAGATATGCGAGAAGTGGGGATAGTTAAGCACGTAAAAGGCAAATTTGCGGAGATAAGGGCGGCTGCAGGAGGTGAATGCATCGGTTGTGCGGGAGAAAAAAGCTGTGGCTCGTCTTCTCTATGGAAAAATAATAAAGATATAATTATTGTAAAAAACGATATTTATGCAAAGGAAGGAGACCTTGTCGCATTTGAACTAAGTGAATCAGATGTTCTTGCCGGAGCTTTTATTATATACATGATACCATTTTTGTTTTTTGCTGTTGGCGTTATTTTAGGCATTACTTTAGAAAAAGGTTTTGGTTTTAGACTTGGGAATCTGGAAAATGCATTGTCTGTTGCTACATCAGCCATATTCCTCTGGATAGGAATGCTTGTTGTAAGAAAGAAAGACAGGGAACAAAAAGGGCATTCTTACATAACAGAAATTCTCTTAAAAAAAGAAGATGCTTCGCACCCTAACAATTTGTGTTGATCAAACGTAGTTTATTATTATTTTATTTCTTGGGGATCTGTTACTAACGAGTGGTAATTTATATTCATTTCCTTTAGTTTTGATTGAACAAAAAGTGCTGCTTCTATACGCATTTTTTGAAGTTCACATCCTATTTTATAGGACTTTAATATGTCTCCATTTATATTGTAATTATTTGCAAGGCATCCGCCGGAACAGTAGAAACGTGCCCAGCAACGTGCACAATCTTTTTTGTTAAACAAGAAATTTGCATTTTTAAATTTTTCTTCAAGCGTTTTATTTGAAATTCCATTGTATATGTCTCCTAATTTCATTTCATTTATGCCGTCAAACTGGTGACAGGGGTATATGTTTCCATCTGGAGAAACGGCAAGGTATTCTATGCCTGCGCCGCATCCATGGATTCTCTTTTGTATACACGGGCCTGCTTCGAGGTCAATGTTAAAATGGAAGAAGTGCCATTCTTTTTCTTTCTGAGATTCTATGTATTTTTTAGAAAGTTTTTCGTATTCATTTTTTAAGCTGGGTAAATCTTTTTCTGTGAAGCCTATCTTTTTATCTTTTGTTATTACTGGCTCAAGCGAAATAAAATCAAACCCAAGGTTATGTAAATCCATTGCTGTTTTTGCAATGTGCGGTGTTTTTTGTGTGTATGTACCTCTTACATAATATCCTGATGAGATTTTCCTATGTTCTGTAACAATTTTTATTTTTGGGTAAATAAGGTCAAATGTGCCATTTCCATCTGGCAATATCCTGAATTTATCATTTGTTTCTTTTTGTCCGTCTAAACTTAACACTATGCTTATGTCGTTATCGTACAGAAATTTTTCTATCTCTTTTGTGATAAGGGAGCCATTTGTTGTGATTGTAAAACGCCATTTTTTATCCGGGTATGTTTTTTTGCGTACTGAACTGTTTTTCTAACAACGGCAAAAGCAAGCAGGGGTTCTCCTCCAAAGAAGTCTACCTCTAAATGCTGTCTTCCCTTCGAATGCTCATAGAGGAAGTCAATGGATTTTTTTGCAATATCCCAACTCATTAGAGCATTTTTATTGCCGTAGTTTCCTTGTTTTGCAAAGCAATATTTACAGGCAAAATTACATGCGTGAGCGATGTTCAGGCAGAGAGATTTGAGGGAAAGCTCAGATTTAAAGTATTCTGGCGAAGGCGAAAAGAGCAAATTTTCTTTTATGAGTTGCTCGATCTCTTTCCTTGTGTTTAAAGCTTCTTTTCCGTATTCTCTGAAAAGTATTTTTTCGGCTAAATCAAGTGATTGTTCTTTAATGAGCGTGTTGATGAATTTATATGATATTTCATCAAGCACAAATAACGAACCTGTATTTACATCAACCGCAAAACGTTCTTTGTTGAATGCAAAGGTGTGGACATTTTCTTTGCAAAAAGCATCATGCATTAAACTACCAGATCCATCTCTTTATTGGCTTTTTGATTTCACAAACTTGATTGCCTATTGTTACGCTTGTTTTGCATGCTGATTTGCAGGGTGTTTGGCACTCTCTGCAATCGTGTTTTTTATCAATATTCCAGAAAGGTTTTTTAATAACTGTTTTTATATGTTTCATTTGCTACCTCCATTTTGCTTATTATAATTCAAATTAGACATTCAGGCAAGTACCTTTGTAATGTTGACAAAATTCTATCTCAATGTAAAATTTAACAAAAGAAAGAAGGTGAAAATGTGGAAAGCAAAGATATAAGGGAGAATTTTCTTGTTTTTTTTGAAAATAAAAACCATTTGAGATTAAAAAGTGCATCGCTTATTCCTCGGGACCAAACGCTTTTGTTTACTTCAGCGGGGATGGTTCCCTTGAAAGCTTATTATCTTGGTGAGGAAAAACCGCCAAGCAAACGCATAACAACAGGGCAAAAATGCCTGAGAACAAATGACATAGATAATGTAGGGTACACAGCGCGACACCATACATTTTTTGAAATGCTTGGCAATTTCTCCATAGGTGATTATTTTAAAGAAGAAGCAATACCCTGGGCGTATCAATATGTGACAGAAGTGTTAAATTTACCGAAAGAGCGTTTATGGATTTCAGTATACAAGGATGATTTAGAGTCAAAGGAAATCTGGAAAAAAGTAGGTATTGCTCCTGAAAAGATTATTTTACTTGGCGAAGAAGATAATTTCTGGAAGATGGGTGCTGTCGGGCCCTGTGGGCCTTCCTCTGAAATTTATTTTGACAAGGGTATAAGAAAGCCAGGGGAAGAAAAGCAGTTTCCCGGAGATGACGGGGAGAGATTTTTAGAATTTTGGAATCTTGTTTTTACTCAGTTTGACAGGCAAGCTAACGGAGAGCTTAAACCATTGCCGAAACGAAATATTGATACCGGCTTGGGACTCGAGAGGATTACAAGTATTATAGAAGGAGTTGAAACAGATTTTGAAACAGATCTTTTTTTGCCCATCATTAAAAAAATTGAAGATATAAGTAGACAAAAGTATGGGATTGATGAAAAAAAGAATCATTCTTTCCGTGTCATAGCCGACCATATAAGAGCCATTTCTTTTCTTATTGCCGAGGGGCTGGTTCCTAGCAATGGAAAAAGAGGATATGTGCTGAGAAGGTTGATACGAAGAAGTGCACTTTTTGGAAGAGAATTAGATCTCGAGGAATCGTTTCTTCATCGTATTGTTCCTGTTGTTGTGAATTCTCTTAACACATTTTACCCGGAGCTGAGCGAAAATAAAGATAAGATAATTTCTAATGTAAAAAACGAAGAAGAGCGATTTAGCCGGACATTAAATGGAGGGTTTGAATATTTTAAAGACCAGTGTAAGAAGATAGATGCATCAGGTGGAAAAGAGTTTTCTGCAGATGCTGCATTTTATCTGTATGATACGCTTGGTTTTCCAATAGAACTTACTAAATTGTTGCTTGAAGAACATAATCTTAACTTTAATAATGAGAAATTTGATGAATATCTTGAAGAGCAAAGAGAAAGGGCGAGAAAAGCATTTAACGGAGGAAAGAGTTTTACGGAGAGAGTCAATCTTGTTAAGGTAAAAGAAGAGGTAGGTGCGACTAATTTTATTGGCTATGACGTTCTTTCGTCAAAAGTTAAAGCAAAGGGCATTTTAAAGAATGGGAATTTAGTTAATTCGGCATCAGAAGGGGAGGAAGTTTCTATTATACTTGATAAAACGCCTTTTTATGCTGAAAAGGGTGGGCAAGCAGGAGATAAAGGGATTATAAAAAATGAAAAGTTTACATTTGTAGTTGAAGATACTGAAACTCCAATTAGTGACTTAATAATACATACAGGTAAGATAAAGAGCGGATCCGTTAAAGTGGGAGATACAGCGGAAGCATCTGTCGATTCGGAGAGAAGACATGCAATTATGCGGGCACATACGTCTGTACATATATTACAGGGAGTACTGAGGAGTTTTTTTGGAGAAAATATTGGCCAGCAAGGTTCTGCTGTTTATCCTGATGAATTTCGTTTTGACTTTAATTTTACGGGCAAGATGGACGATGAAGTGTTTGGTAAAATTGAAAGAGAAATAAACGACATTATAATGAATGGGATTCCTGTTTGTGTTAAAGAAATGACACTTGATGAGGCAAATAAATCTGGTGCTCTTGCATTTTTTGGCGACAAGTATGGAGATACTGTAAGGGTTGTCGATATAACCAGTGTAAGCAAAGAATTTTGTGGAGGAACACACGTACCCGATACAGGCGATATTCACTGTGTAGTGCTTACATCTTTTAGGAGTGTTGCATCTGGCATAAAAAGAATAGAGGGGCTTTCAGGCAAAAAAGCTTACCAGGCGATATTGGAAAAAGGAAGAATCCTTAAAAAAGCAGCGAGAATTTTATCAGTGGACGAAAAATCCGTTCCAGATCGTATGGAAGAAATTTTTGCTGAAAATAAAGAACTGAAGCGTGAATTACACCAATTTAAATTAAAAGGCATTGAATCAGCATTGGACGATATCATTTTAATTACAGAAAAAGATGGTATTCCTTTTTACTTTAAGGAATTTCATTCGGTTTCATTTGTAGAATTGCGTAAAGCATTGGATATGGCAAGGAAAAAGTTGAAGAAAGGAGTCATGCTTTTTAGTTCTGTTGAATCTGATAAGGTTCTTCTGCTCATAGGGAAGTTGACGGATGAAAATGTTTCAAGCATTGAAATTTTTAATAAGATATCTCCGCTTCTAAATGGAAGAGGAGGAGGAAACGAACGTTTAGCACAGGGAAGTGGCACTACGCGGATAAACGTGAAAGATCTTAAAGAAAAATTATAAAGCAGGTGAATAAATGAAGGAAAAAGGAGTAATTGTTGCACTTGATGTTGGCATGGGAAGAGTTGGCGTGGCTGCAAGCGATTCTTTACATATAACCGCAAACCCTGTTACTTTGATCCAAAGAGACGGGAATGAATTTGAAGCAATAAAAAACCTGGTAAAATTTTATAGCGCAAAAACCGTTGTTATAGGTCTTCCTAAAACATTAAAAGGAGTTGTGGGCTCACAGGCAGAAAAAGTGCTTACATTTGTAAATATGTTAAAAGGATATTTAAACGGGGTAGAAATCATTCTTTGGGATGAGCGTTTTACCAGCGTTATAGCCCATAAAATGTTTAAGTCACTAGGAGTTAGATCCAAAAAAGAACGTGCAACAAAAGATGTTGCCGAAGCTTTGTTAATCCTTCAGAGTTATCTGAATTATGGAGGGAGGAAGAAAAAATTAGAAAATTCAGGCGAATAATTCTTCTCGTTATTTTTCTTCTTATTTTTTTGATCATCTTTATTGAAGTATATCCTGGATTAATTACGGGCAAGAGTGAAGGAGAGCTTGATATTTCAGAAAATGTTACAGCGAAAAATATAGGAACATTATTGAAGGAAAATAGTTTTATTCTTGATCCGATTGGTTTTTCTATTATCGTTAGGGTCAAAGGAGAAGAGAGAAATTTAAAAAGTGGACATTACTTTTTTACTGATATTCATAGCATTTTTGACATCATAGATATCCTTAAGCAAGGAGTATTGCCGGAAGATATAAAAGTAACCATTCCGGAAGGATTTACCGTAAGAGATATTACAGAAAGACTTTACGAAAACAATGTGATAGAGGACAAAGAGCTGTTTATCAAAGAGGCGGAGCAATATGAGGGATATCTTTTTCCTGATACATATTCATTCACAGAAAAAATGGCGAATAGAGATGTAATAAACAGGTTCGGGGAAAGATTTTTAGAGATTTTGCCAGCTGACATTAATGAAAAGGCAATGGGAAAAAATTTAACTTTAGAACAAGTTATTATCCTTGCTTCTATTGTTGAAAAAGAAGTGCGTCTTGACGAGGACAGGCCTCTTGCTGCAAGCGTGTTTTTAAATAGGATGCGCGTTGGGATGTCGCTCCAGGCAGATTCTACAATTGTTTATATATTGCCAGGCCATAAACAATGGCTTTCAGAAGAAGATTATGATATAGATTCTCCGTATAATACATATAAATATGCCGGACTTCCACCGAGGCCTATATGCAATCCGGGGATAAAGTCCATCATCGCTGTGCTTGATGCTCCTGATGCAAATTATTACTACTTTATTACAACGCCGGAAGGAAAAGCAATATTTGAACGAACTTTAGAAGAGCACAACAGAGATCTTTTAAAATATTATGGTGGATAATTGTGCACAGCATAAAAAATAACGAACAAATAAAGGGAAGAGAAGTTTTGAGAAAAATTCATATAGACAAACGGTATGTTTGGTTTGTCCAAGCGTTGCTTTCTGATACTGGACTTGTTGCGCTTTCTTTAGGAAATAATGAAGAGGTATCCATTTTTTATGACAAGAATGTAGAAAATGAAGTACTAAATTACCTTTGCGAAATTGAACAATTTTGTTGTTTTGAATTTGGTTAAAAAAAATTATAATAAAGATAAAGGGGAATGCATAATATGAGTGCACTTTTTGGGAAAAGGAATTACAAGGCAACCTTGCAAAAATTTATAGCGCAAGGGCATTTTGACGAAGCGCTTAAAGAAGTTGTGAAGGAAGGGGACAATTTTTATGATAAAAATGATCCTAAAAGTGCTCTGCAAGTGTATCTTGAACTTTTAAAAATCTGTGAAAATGTTAATGCGCTTCCTTCATTATTTTATGAAAAGGTCTATGATAAGATTATACCGCTCTTTTTTGAATTAGATGATACTAAAAATGGTATTCATTACACATTTCTTTTGGTAGACGAGAAGCTTAAACATAATGAAAAAGAAGCAGCTGTTGATCTTATATCTATTTTGCAGAGTAGATTTCCAGGAAAGATGGAAATTGCCTTAAAGGCTGTAGATGTGCATGTGGCTGTTGGACAGCTTGAAAATGCGTTTAGTATTGTAAACAAGTTCATTGAAACAAAAGGGGCTAAACCAGCACTAATTGAATTTGCCGGAGAATTGCTTTTTATTATGAAAAAATATGAAGATGCAGAAACTTATTTCAATGTACTCCTTAAATTGAACCCTGATAACGAAGTGGCATTGAAAAGACTTTCCGAGATACTTAAGCTTAAAGAAACTGAAGTAGTTTCTCCTGAAAAAGAAAAAAAGGTTGAGAGGAAATCCGTAAAGAAACCTGACGCTAAGACAGGTATTTCACCTGCGCAACCTCCAGTTGATACGTTTGGGGAGAAATCCCTTTTAACCTCTCTCGAAAAAGAGCCGAGATTTAAGAAAAAGGTAACTTCCGACGAGAAACAAAAGAAGATACCTACTGGAGAAGAGCTTTCTACCACGAAAATTCAAGTATCAGGTGTCGGAGCGACAGAACTTACTTTTATCAATGACCCGGGATATATAAAAGGGCTAGAATGTATGAACAGGGGAGATGAAGAAGAAGCAAAAAAATTGCTTACAAATGCGGCAGAAAGGTATACAAAGATAAATTTTATAGAGGCAGAGCATATCTATAATAAAGTTTTTCTTATAGATCCTGGTAATGTAGAAATAATTAAAAAACTTTCACATCTCAGTGAAGAAAACGGAAACAAAAAAGATGCAGTTTTTTATTTGAGAATTGCTTGCAAATATGCAAAAGGCGAGGAAAAATTTGATATTCTTTACAAAATAACGAATCTTCTTCCACAGGATAAAAATTTGAAAAAAGATTTTTATGGCATGCTTATTAATCTTGGCAAGAAAGAGGATGCTGTATCTATGTTTCTTAAAATTGTAGATACTGAGCCGAATGCAAGCACTCTTTCAGCACCGCTTTTTCCTTTGATTAAAGAAGATGTTGAATATTTAAGGACAGTGAGCAAATATCTTAGAAATAAAAGTCTTAGTGATAAGACAACATTTCAATATTTCTACACATTAGGTAAAATCTTGTGTAACACAAACGAAGAAACTGAAGGTATAAGATGGCTTATCTCTGCGCATAGAATTAACAAACTTTCTCTTGATGATTACTTAGAGCTAGCTAATTATATTGCTGACATTCCCAATGCTGTCGAAAAAAATATTGTTGCTAAAGCACTATATGGTTGTATTGACGACACAGTAGACCTTTCTAAGAAAGAGCAGATAATAGAGTTGTTGCTAAAATTAGATCCGTCTAA
>JAYELD010000118.1 GCA_034717215.1 Caldisericota bacterium | reverse complement strand
AAAGGGTATCAATGTAGGGGCAAATGCTCTTACATGGCTAAAGCGGCTAACGCTAAAAGGGTCAGATATTCCCGGGTTATATATTAAGATACGCCAGAAACTCCTTGCCTATGAAACTGAAAAGAATCCACAGGTTAGGGAGCTTATTACTGAAATTGGAAGGCTTGGTTCTCTGTTGGGAGATAAGATTGAATTAGATGAGATACCAACCAACTATTATTTACTCTTGGGGCAGTCTTTGACTACGAAGATTCTTCCTAAAAAGGATGACGGTAAAAATCAAACAGGAGGTGAATGAAATGGCAAAAAATACTTTATCGAGCAGGCATGAGTTTCTGTTTCTCTATGATATCAAGATGGGAAATCCAAACGGTGACCCTGATGAGAACAGGCCGCGGATGCTGCCGGATAGGACACATTATGTGACCGATGTTCGGCTAAAACGTTTTGCTAGAGACTTTATGAAGAGTCAGGGCAAAACTATTCTGGTCGATAACATTGAAGGTCGGACGACAAATCTAACCGGGAGAGTTGTACATTACTTACAAGAAAATAACAAACCTGAAGCAAATGAGGAGGAATTAGTTAAGATTCTTTTGGATGCTTTTATTGATGCAAGACTCTTTGGTAGTTCCTTTGCTTTCAAAGCTGAAGAAGTAAAAGGAGAAAGTAAGCGAAAAGCAGATTGGAAACCAGTGCCAAAGACTATGACTGGGGCTGTGCAGATAAATATGGGTGAAGTTTTACACAAGGCAGAGGAAGTAGATATCCATGGAACATCTATCTTCGCCAGCGCTCAAGAAAGACCTACAGGGGAAAAAGTCACAGCAGGAACATTTACCACATATTTTGGTCTCCGCTATGCCCTGATTGGGTTCTCTGGCGTGGCAAATGAACATTCAGCAGAGGTTTCAAGAATGTCGGATGAGGACTATGAATATTTGTTGAAAGCGATATGGCATGGGGTGAGAGTATCTGGAAATACCCGGACAAAGGTCGGACAGATCCCACATCTTTTAATTGACATCGAGTATAATGAGGGGGAAGAGTTTCAATTTGGGCGACTACATGACTATGTGAAGATGGTTGCCACCAATAGGAAGAAAGAGAAAGAATGGGCATCTCCAGAAGACTACAAGTTGGATCTTACATCACTCATTAAACGGCTGAATGAGCAGAAAGATAGGATATCCAAGGTGCGTTATGCCAGATCATCTGATATTCAATTTATAGAAGTTTTGCCGTTAGACTGGGAGACTTTTGATGTGGAAAGTTTACCCAAAGAAGGTAGTAATTCCCCAACGGCCTTGGAGAAATAACAGATGGAACTGATAGTTTTTAGATTAAAGGGATATTTTGCCCATTTTCTAAGAGCAGAGGCCTCAGCAAGTGCTCTGAGCTATCCTATTCCACCGAGAACCGTAATATTAGGTATTTTAGGTGCTATTCTTGGCTTGTCAAAGGATGAACCACAAGTTGTCCTTGAACCAGCGAACATTGCGATTCGCGGGAAGGTGCCGAAAACACACTGGCATAAGGCAAAATTGAGGAAAGATCCACCTGCCCTATTGCCTCGTGTTATTAAAATAACACAAAGGGCAGATAAGAAAACAGCACCAGAAAAGGCAACATTAATACTTCAGGAGTGGTTATTTAAGCCGGACTACACTGTTTGGGTTTCAATTCCCGAACCCTATAACATGCGACTAAAAGAAAGGTTAAAGCAGAGAAGATGGCACTTTACCCCATCTCTTGGACTTTCTGAAATGATGGCAAATATTGAATATCTTGGTTTGAATGGTTGCTCGCCGTTGCCAAAAGGTGTTTACGGTATTCAGTCTGTCTTTCCACAAGATGCTGGTGCTTTGGATATGGAACAGATATTCGAAAAAGGATTGGTAATCTACTCAATCCAGATGCCACGCTCTGTTACCCCTGATAGAGTTTTTTCCCATTGCTCTTACTTTGTAGAACGTGATGCATGGGCGGTTCCGGTAAAGACAAGCCAGGCTTACAAAGTTGAGGATAAGGTCTTGATGTTTTTATGAGAAATTTAAAATCTCATCCAGATTTACAACTTTGTGAACATATCACTCAGGTCAAATCGGCAATAGATAGCGTTTGTCAATGGCATTCAGAAAATACAATATTGCCAGCAATTAAATTCCTCGCTCAGAAAGTAGCTTCACTGCATGATATTGGTAAAGGAACAAAGATGTTTCAGAAATATATAGAAAATACAGCTGCCTATGCTGGTGATCCAATGGATAAGGCACATACTCCGATGTCTCTACTCCTTACCCTTTTACTTGCCAAAGATGAAAAATGGGATCCATTGGATACGATATTAGTCTCTGCTGTTGTTTTTGGACACCATGGTAGTTTGCCTATGGTAGAAAAATTACGAGAGATAGGTAGTGGAATGCTTCCCAGAATCTTGAAACGACAGACAACAACTTTACAGAGTGAAGCATTAAGTCAGCATTGTGGTATTGATATTTCCAGATTAGATCTTACGGATCGTCCATGGGCAAAAGCACAGCGATATTTTGACGATGTTGTTCTGCCGGTGTTTGAGAACTTATCGATTGAGGAGGCCACAACATTTAGGCTTAAAACACAATTGCTTTTTTCTCTTCTACTTGAGGCAGATAAAGCCTTTCTTGCTGTGAAAGAACCGCAAAGTTATCTATACAAGGAAACAAGGCACTGGATGCCTCAATGGGTAGAACAAAGAATAGGAACACCGAAAGATACACCGGTTAATAAGATTCGTAAATCTATAAGAGCAAATCTAAAAAAAAGAGTTAATGAAATCAAAAGCCCTAGCATTTTTAGTCTGACAGCACCAACAGGCAGCGGTAAAACTTTACTTTCGGCTACATGGCTTTTAGAATTGAAGGAAAAGCTAGGTAAGATTTCAGGAACGTACTCAAAGGCAATCGTCGTGTTACCATTTCTCTCGGTAATTGACCAGACAGCTAAGGAGTATGAATCTCTCCTTACAATTGGAGGTAATAAAGCTGAAGGGGCATGGTTCTTAACAAGCCATTCACTATCTGACAGAAAATATGGACAGGGGTTAGAAGAAGAGACGCAGCACTTTTTTGTTGATACCTGGCGAACAGAATTGGTTATTACTACTTACGACCAATTTTTAATGAGTCTTATAGATCCAAAAACGAGACATCAGATGCGATTCCATAATTTGTGTGATGCTCTGATTGTGATGGACGAGGTTCAGTCTCTTCCCTGCAAGCTTTGGAAACCATTGGAAGAGATTTTGAAGGGTTTGGTAAAGATTGGCAACAGCAGTGTTTTATTGATGTCTGCTACACTTCCTGCAATCATTCCTAATGCGAAGCCACTCATAGAAAATTATCGTGGTTATTTTAAGAAATTTAATAGATATAAGTTGCTCTTTAGATTACAGAAAAAACTCAATATAGATGAATTTTGTGAGAAAATTTTTAAACGTCGGAAGAAATGGCTGCAAAAAGGCAAACGAGTTTTGATTACGCTAAATACCCGTAAAAGTGCACGACTCATCCGAGATAGACTCGCCGAAAATTGGCCTGCTGAGTTTTTTGATATCCCATTACTTTTTCTTAGTGCCGATGTAACTCCTTTGGACAGATTGGCAGCGATAGATACTATCAAAAAAGGACGACCCTGTGTTGTTGTATCAACACAGTGTATAGAAGCTGGCGTTGATATCGATATGGAAATTGTGATTCGTGACTTTGCACCACTCGACAGTATAATTCAGATCGCAGGCCGCTGCAATCGTAACGGAAGGATGACTCAAATGGGAATCGTCGAAGTTATGGATTTGGTTAATGCGAAGGGAAAGCGATATGTCGATATGATATATGATGATGTTCATTTACAGGTTACACGTCAGTTAATAGAAAAGAAAACTGAGATAGAAGAAAAGGATATATTGCCATTAGCAAACCGATACTTTGAGATGCTATTCATTAGAAAAGATAAAGGCATGAAACATCTTGAAAGATTTGCAAAATGGCAAGAAGATGAACCGATCAAAGAACTATTGCGTGGGAAGGAACGGGAAAAATACACCTTTCTCGTTCTAAAACAAGATCCTGAATTGAAAGAAGCAATGGTAAAGGCAAACGAAATACAAGACCGCTGGAAGCGACGAGAGGCATGGCGAGCACTTTCAGGGAGAATAGCAAAGATTTCCGTTAATCTGTATACTAAACTTGGATTTGACCCACAAGATATCGCGACGGAATATTTGGGACAGTGGATCTTACAAGACAGTTTTTATTTTACAGAGCGTGGATTAGTTTTGGACGATGTTTCTGATAACGGAGTACTAATATTATGAGGAATAAAATAAACCAATGCATTCTTAGGCTCAAGTTTAATCAACCTCTGAACCAAAAGATTGAGGCAAAAGACTTGCGAGGAGCAATTGCTAATCGCAATAGAGACAAAAGTCTATTTCACCAACATACAGCAAATGGAGATCCGATATATAAATACCCATTGGTACAATATAAGATTATCAAAGGTGAAGGTTTTCTGGTTGGGCTTAACGAAGGTGCTAAAGCCATTACAAGTCTTGAAATTCTGAAAGAAGAATTTGAATTGTGTGGTGAAAAATATGTGCTATTACAAAACGAGCTAAAATTTCATTCAAATTTAATCGAAATAAACAAGAAATTTTTACCATATCATTTCTTTTCCCCATGGCTTGCGTTGAATGAGAAGAATTATGAAAGGTATAAGGATTCCAACTCGCGAGAGCAAATTCAACTGTTGAAGAAAATTTTGATTGGGAATATTCTCTCTATGGCAAAGGGATTAGAGTATGTGGTTACTGAAGAGATAAAAGTGCAAAATCTAAGGTTGAAAATACAGGATGTAAAAGTAAAAGGTATAAAGATGATTGGTTTTACAGGAGATTTTGAGGTGAATTTCAATCTGCCCGATTATATTGGCCTCGGTAAATCAGTCTCCCGGGGTTTTGGAACAATTAAAAAAATAAATAATCAGGAGGAAAAATAAGATAAAATCAACATAAAGTAGCCATTTGTTTAAGGAGTGAAAAAATATGAGACTATTTACCGTTAATAAAAATGGTAAAATGATTCCGTATAAAAAATATGATTTCAAAGAATTGTATCAGGAATTTGATTTAGAGGTTTTGTTAGAGAATAATCCAGAATATTTTTTTGAAGATAGCAAAATTTTAATAATAGGAAGACAGGTTGCTACCAACTTAAATACCTCTATTGATTTATTAGGTCTTGATAATCTTGGCAATACTGTAGTTATAGAGTTAAAACGTGATAGAACCCCTCGAGAGACAATTGCTCAACTATTAGAATATGCTTCCTTTGTTGAAAAGCTGGACTATTCTCAATTGAATGATATTTTTCAAGATTATTCTGGGGAAGAAAGTAATTTAGAAGAATATCATCAGCAATATTTTAAATCCAACAAAAATGAAAAAATTTCATATAACAAATCCACAAAACTTATTATAGTTGCTCAAGAGATTTCTAAGGAAATCCGTCAGACAGCTTTGTTTTTGAGAGAAAAAGGGTTAGATATTTATTGTGCAAGTTTTAAATATTTTAAAACTAAAAATGAAGAACAAATAATTTCTCTTGAATTTGTAGTTGGTGAAGAGGAATTTATTCGTAAAAAAGTTCAAACTGCTTCTCTTCCCAAAATTGACGAAAAGAAATTTTTAAATTCATTAGATGAAAATGGGAGAAATGTATTTAAAAAAATATTTGATTTTGGAAAGAAAAATAATTTGTTATACAAATGGGGATCAAAAGGATTTTCTCTGAATGTTGGAATAGACAATGATCTTGTCACTCTATTATTTGGATATCCTCCTAACTCTGTATTTAAGCAAAGCATTTATACTGGATTTGAGATGATTTCTAAAAAAGTTAATAAATCGGATGAGGTTGTCAGTTTTTATAAAACTCAAGTTAAAGATTTTGGCTATTTTAAAGATGCAGGATCAATTTCTAAATGGGTAATCAATAAGTCTTATTCGGAAAAAGAAATAAAAAAATTCCTTGATATTCTAAAAAAAGTAATGTTAAAAATAAAGGAAAATGGTTTAAAACGAAAAGAATAAACTTTATTTGATTTTTATTATAGCATTAATTGTTACTTTATACTCTTAGAAGGAAGAAACTTTAATATGCAATTAGTTATAAATTCCAGAGGTTCTTACTTACAAAAAAAGAATAATTGTTTTTTAATTAAAAACGACGACAAAGTTTTTGAAATTTCTGTTAAGAAAGTCGATAGTATCTTAATTACGACCAGTGCTTATTTTTCAACAGATGCAGTTAAATTTGCTGTTGATAATAATATTGATATTATCTTTTTAGATCATTTTGGCAATCCCTATGGCAGAGTCTGGCATTCTAAATTAGGAAGCACAACACTAATAAGGAGAAAACAATTAGAATCTTCTACTGGGGAAAGAGGATTAAACTTAGGGAAGGAATGGATAATTTGCAAAATTGATAATCAGATTAATCTCATTAAGGATCTAAGAAATTCCCGTGCTAAAAAAGGGAAAATCCTTAGTGAGCATATAATATCCTTAGAAAAAAGGAAATTTATGTTAACTAAGATAGATGGTTCTTTGGAAGATAAAAGAAATAATATTATGGCTATAGAGGGGATGGCAGGGAAAGAATATTTTGGAGCCTTAAACTATATTATGCCAGATAGATTTAAATTTGATGGCAGGAGCAGAAACCCAGCTAAAGATGAATTCAATTGCTTACTTAATTATGGTTATGGAGTACTCTATTCTATGGTGGAAAAAGGATGTATTCTTGCTGGCCTTGATCCCTATCTGGGCTTTATTCATACAGATAATTATAATAAAAAATCTTTAGTCTTTGATCTTATCGAGATGTTTAGAATATTAATTGATAAGACCGTAGTTTATCTATTCAGCAAAAGAAAGGTCAAAAAAGAATATTTTGACCAAATAAAAAACGGACTTTCTCTAAATCAAGAAGGAAAAGCAGTTTTAATAAGTGCACTAAATGAGACTCTGGAGAAAAAGATCAGATACAGAGGAAGAAATATTAAAAACAGAAATATAATTCAATTGGAATGTCATCGAATTGCTAATAATTTATTAAAACAGAAATGAGATAGTATTTTTATGTTAGTATGGGTAATTTACGATATTACAAAAAATAAAACTCGAAGTAGAATTGCAATATATTGTAAAGGCTATGGCCTCTATCGGGTTCAAAAGAGCGTATTTTTGGGGAGTTTAAATAAAAATGAGATAGATGAATTATCTTTACAGTGCGATGAGATTATTAATAAAAAAGAAGATTCTGTATACATCTTCCCAATGTGTGATGAAGATTTTAAAAAAGTAAAACTTTTAGGGCAAGCCTTCGATAAAAAAATGGTAAAAGATGAAGTGATTGCCAAGCTTTTTTAGGGGACGATAAGATGGAGGAGGTTATAAATGAGGGAGTTTATATTACTCCTTCAGAAGTAATAGAATATTTATA
>JAYELD010000117.1 GCA_034717215.1 Caldisericota bacterium | reverse complement strand
GATCCCTTTAGAGTGCTCATTTCAACAATACTTAGTCTGCGTACCAAAGATAAAACTACAATTAGTGCAAGCAAAAAACTTTTTATTGTAGCAGATTCTCCAAAAAAAATATTAAAGCTTAACAGAAAAGAAATTGAAAAACTTATCTATCCTGTAGGTTTTTATCACAGAAAAGCAGAGCAAATCTTAAAGATATCCGAGATATTGATAACAGATTACAATGGAAAAGTGCCAAATAAAATAAATGATCTTTTAAGACTTCCAGGTGTAGGTAGAAAAACGGCAAATCTTGTACTCAATGAAGGGTTTGGCAAATTAGCTATCTGTGTAGATACACATGTACATAGAATTTCAAATCGTTTAAATCTTGTGAAAACAAGCGAACCAGAAGAAACAGAATTCGCCTTACAAAAAATTCTACCAAAAAAACACTGGATAGTTTTTAATGCACTTCTTGTCACTCTTGGTCAAAATATCTGCACTCCTGTATCCCCAAAATGTTCCCTCTGCCCTATAGAAAAATATTGTCCAAGGATAGGGGTCGATAAACACAGATAAAGCCAATTAAATAGCAATTATTCAGCTCTTTGTGTAAAAAAAAATATCTGCTAAAATGATGTCCGCATGAAAAAAATTATATTAATAATATTAATGACAGGAATAATAATTACGGGTTGTAGTAACAACAAAACCCAGGTAAGGCTACTTGATAGCATAACGCACAAGGAAATCCAGGGCACGGTTATAATAAATAGAGAGAAGCTGCAAATACAAGATGGTACCGTTTCCCTGAAAAAAGGAACAATCAGTATAAGCAAAGATGGATATGTCACAAAAAATATAGAAATAACCCAGTCCAATCACATAGTGTACCTTTCACCCATTTCTTATCTTAAAGTAAATGTAGTGAGCTACAACGGAACTGGCATCGAAAATGCAACAGTACAAATTGGGGACAGAAAGGAAATCACAGACAAAGATGGAATTTGCATTATATCGCCTGCAGAGAAAGGTAACCAAATTATTGAAATTAATAAAAAATTCTTTGAAAGCAAAAAAATTCCAATAGATATCATGCAGGGGAAAAATGAAATTTCTATACAATTCCTTACAAACAACAGCGTAGTTCAAGAATACTTGAACTCCCTTATATTTCCATATGATCAAGAAGATTTTTCTTTCACAATTAGCATAGGTGGAACAGCCGATCAACAAGAAATTGATTATCAATTTGCGGGAAAAGTGGTAAATTATGAAGTAAAAGAAATATGGGATAAAAATATCCACTACATATTCGACAATAATGAACCACTTATTATAAATCCGTTAGAAGAGAAAGTAAAAGATCAAGAAAAAATAAGTGCATTAACATATGCAAGGGATGTAATACAACGAATATTAAATTTCAAAGATGAAATCAGCAATCTAAATGTGTCAGACATATCTGACAATAAAATTTTAATAAAAGAAAACAAAACTTTTGAGAGTAAAAATATCGAAGAAGAGATACTAATGCAAGCAGCAAACAGAAAGATATATAGAATCACAATATCGCTTGCATCCAATGACATAGAAAATATGAATATAAATGTTCAGATCGATATAGAATAGGAGGAGATATGGGATTCACACATCTACATTTGCACACAGAATACAGCTTGCTAGACGGGTTAAATAAAATTCCGAAATTAGTACAGAGAATAAGAGAGTTAGGAATGGACTCTGTAGCCATCACTGATCACGGAAATATGTACGGTGCTATAGATTTCTATGAAACGATGATAAAAAATGGAATAAAGCCAATTATAGGCTGTGAAGTTTATGTTGCGCCAGACGGAAGGTTAAAAAAAGAAAAAAGAAGCGCAAAGAGATATCATCTTGTTCTGCTTGCAAAGAACAATACAGGCTACAAAAATCTCATCAAAATCGTATCCATAGGATTTTTAGAAGGCTTCTATTACAAACCAAGAGTAGACTACGAAATATTAAAAAAGTACCACGAAGGCATTATTGGCCTAAGTGCTTGTTTACAAGGAGAAATACCGTCATCAGCACTTAAGGAAGGGAAAGAAGCAGCACGTAAGGCTCTACATAAATACACAGATATATTTGAAAAAGAAAATTTCTTCCTCGAAATACAGAATCACAACTTGCCAGAAGAGAAAGAAGCAATTCGGATAATGGCAGAGCTCTCGAAAGAAGAAAACATACCGCTCGTAGCAACAAACGATGCACATTATCTGAGAAAGGAAGATGCAAAAGCGCATGATATAGTGCTCTGTGTTCAAACGCTTGCTAAAGTAGAAGATCCTGATAGAATGCGTTTTCAAACAGAAGAATTCTACATAAAATCTGAAGATGAAATGAGAAAAATCTTTAAAGAATTCCCTGAAGCAATTGACAACACCGAGAAAATAAAAGAGATGTGCAATGTAAATTTTGATTTTAACACCTACCATCTACCTCGGTTCACTCCCGATGGCGAAGAGTGGAATAAACAAAAAAATATAGACTTCCTAAAAAAGCTTACAATAGAAGGCCTGAAAAAAATGTACCCCATTGAACAAATTCCTGATGTACAAAAGCGCGCAGAATACGAACTTGAGGTCATTAATAAAGTTGGTTTTACAGATTATTTTCTCATTGTACAAGATTTCATAAGCTGGACAAAAAAGCACAACATCCCAGTAGGTCCTGGAAGAGGTTCTGCTGCAGGAAGTATAGTATCATATGCACTTAACATCACGGAAATAGATCCATTAAAACACGATCTCTTATTTGAGCGCTTTTTAAACCCGGAGAGGGTGTCAATGCCAGATATTGATATAGATTTTGGAGATAAAAAAAGAGATGAAGTAATAGAATACGTAAAAAATAAATACGGTAAAGATCATGTAGCTCAAGTAGCAACATTTGGCAGAATGGAAGCAAGAGCAGTTATAAGGGATGTCGGAAGGGCGCTAAACTTCCCATATGGAGAAATAGATAAAATTGCAAAGCGCATCCCGTTTGGTGCTTCTCTAGAAAATGCTATTGAAACAGTGCCGGAACTTAAAGAAAAATCGAACAGTGAAAAATACAAAGAACTCTTTCAAATAGCCATAGTCCTTGAAAGCAATGTTAGAAATTTTTCTACCCACGCTGCCGGCATTGTTATCGGAGACAAACCCTTAATAGAATACATACCACTACAATTAGATAAAAATAATGCCATAATTGCCCAATTTGATAAGGATATCATAGAGCATATCGGTCTATTAAAAATGGATTTTCTTGGCCTGCGAAACCTTACCATAATGCAAGACACAATAGGAATGCTCCAAAAAAACGGCATAGATCTCAACTTAAAAGAAATTCCAATGAATGATAAAAAAACATTTGATATGCTAAAAAAAGGTGATTCTATCGGAGTATTCCAATTAGAAAGCAGTGGTATGAGAAAAGTATTAAAAGGCGTACAACCAGAAAGCATAGATGAGCTTACGGCAGTAGTAGCTCTGTACAGACCAGGAGCAATTAGAGCCGGTGGAATAAAAGAATACATTAAAAGAAAAAATGGCAAAAAGAAAATAACCTATCCTCATCCAACATTAGAGCAAATTTTAAAACCAACCTACGGAATCATTGTATACCAGGAACAGATAATGCAGATTGCAAATGTACTTGCTGGATATACAATGTCTGAAGCAGATATCCTGAGAAAAGCAATAGGAAAAAAGAAGCCGGAAATATTAAAAAAACAGAGAAGCATATTTATAGAAAAAGCCGTAAACCAAGGGATAGACAGGATTATTGCAACAAAAGTATTTGATTTGATAGAGTTCTTTGCAGGATATGGATTCAATAAATCCCATGCAGTGTCTTACGCAACAATCGCATATCAAAATGCATACCTTAAAGCACATTATCCAAAAGAATATTTTACTGCTCTTCTGAATGCCTACATAGGCAATGAAGATAAAACAAGCGAAATAATATATGAGATAAAAAATAAAGGAATAGACATACTTCCTCCTGATATAAATAAATCAGCTGTCTACTATAATATAGAAGGTGATTCCATTAGATTTGGCATGTTTGCTATTAAAAGTATAGGTGAAAAAATTCTTGAAAAAATAATTGAAGAAAGAAAACTGTCAGGAGAATTCAAATCGCTTAGTAGTTTTCTAAAAAGGTGTAACCCATTTAAAGTCAATAAGAAAGTTGTAGAAAATCTCATAAAAGCAGGGTGTTTCGATTCCTTTGGCAGAGACAGAAAAGAACTTTTAGACGAATATGGAGGGAACGCAAAAGAAGAAATAATTTCTCTTTTTGGAGGAAACACGCCTATAATCACAAGCAAACGTTCATCGTTAATGGATACCTTAAACTATGAAAAAGAAGCGTTTGGCTTTTATATTTCTGGGAATCCAATAAACACATATTTGCCCATTTTAGAGGAACGGGAAATTCCTACTGTGTCTTCCATTTTAAACAAAGAAACTGAAAGCAAGGTAATTGTTGCAGGCATCAAAGATAAAGTCAAAAGAAGTAAAACAAGAAATGGCAATCATATATATAAATTCAAAATGGAAGATGCCAATATAAAAATAGAAACACTTGTCTTTCCCCACAATTATGAAAATTTTACACCCTATATAGATAAAGAGGGAGTAATTGTAATAGAAGGAACGATTAGAAAAGAAGAAGATAATATAATACTATTTGCAGAAAAAGTGGTAAACTTCTTTACAGAAAAAGACATCAAGAAAAAAGATGAATATAAATCATTACACCTCTATATAAAAGTTGGAGCTGAATTAACAAAAAAACTTGGGGAGTTAAAAAAGGAAATAAAACTGCATAAAGGAGGAAATCCAGTAATTATACACCTCCTAAAGGATGAAAAAGACATAAAAATTGCACTTTCGTCAAAATATTTCGTAAAAAATTCGAAACAATTCCAAAGAAAGGTTGAAAAACTCTTCGGGGAAGGCACATTAAAAATTAAGGATTGGAGACAATAAAAAACCAAAAAATATCTTGTAATGGGACTTTTTTAGAAAAAAAAGCTAAAAAATGTAGCAAAAAAGGCATTTCCCCTCTTGACAAGCAAAAAAAACTAGTTAAAATCAGGGTAAGATGCCTCAAAAAGGCAAATACTTAAAGAAGGAGGGAAAATTTATGAACAAACCAGAACTTATTACTGCAATTACAAAAAAAACTGGTCTTAAGAAAAAAGATGCAGCAATGATGCTCGATTCTTTTGCAGAGGTCGTAACAACTACTCTCAAAAAGGGAGACAAAGTTGCACTGATCGGATTCGGCACATTTGGAGCAAGAAAGAGGTCAGCAAGGAATGGCGTAAACCCAAGGACAAGAAAGAAAATCAAAATTGCTGCAAAAACAGTACCTTTCTTTAAACCAGGGAAAAAGCTAAAAGACGCAGTAGCAAAAAAGAGGTAAATAAACAAAAAAACAGGGAGTTTGCATAATTACTTAACATTCTCCCTGTTTTTTTGTTTATTTTTCAAAAATTATTGTACTCATCGTATTTTATCAAAATTAAATTCTTAAAAATTATTTCAAATTTTATTTGCAGAACTTGATTTTTTTAAATTTACAAATAAAATTCTAAAAGCTCGATTTAAGGGAGGGGGGGAATGACAAAGGAAAAAATTCTTAAAGAAATTTACAATAAAGAGATTAATGCAATATGGCTTCAGTTTGTAGATATTTTAGGATTTCCAAAACTTATAGAAATCAGTTCAAAAAAACTTGAAAAAGTAATAGATCATGGAATTGCCTTTGATGGATCATCAATTGAGGGATTTGTAAGAATAGAAGAATCTGATATGGTGCTGTATCCTGACCTCGATACATTCACTATATTGCCATGGACGTTTGATCAACCAATAAAAATAGCACGTTTAATTTGTAATGTATATGGACATAACGGAAAACCATTCAGTGGTTCTCCACGCTATATGTTAAAAAAAGTAATAGGAGAAGCAAGAAAATTGGGCTTTTATATGTATAATGGTACTGAAGAAGAATTTTTCTTGTTCAAACTCACGGAAGATAAAAATCCCTCAACAAAACTGGTAAGTGACGGAAGCTACTTTGAAATGCTTCCAGAAGATATTGGCGAAAAAACTCGCATAGAAATAGCAGTTGCCCTTGAAAAAATAGGGTTTGAAATTGAAGCTTCGCATCATGAAGTAGCTCCTTCCCAACATGAAATAGATTTTAAATACGCCGATGCACTGAAAACAGCAGATAGAGCAACCACATTTAAAACTGTCGCAAAAACCATTGCTTTACAAAATGGATTATACGCAACATTTTTACCAAAACCTATCTTTGGAATAAATGGATCGGGAATGCATACTCATATTTCTCTCTTCACAAAAAACGGTAAAAATATTTTTTATGCTCCAGATAAACAATTTAATCTCTCCAACATAGCATTATATTTCATAGGAGGGCTATTAAAACATGCAAAGGCAATCACTGCAATAACAAATCCGATTGTAAATTCTTACAAGAGACTTGTCCCAGGATACGAAGCCCCTGTGTATATGTGCTGGGCTGAAAAAAATAGAAGTGCTTTAATTAGAGTGCCTTTAGGTGAATTTGAAGAAAAAAGAATAGAATATAGAAGCCCTGACCCCACAACAAATCCATATCTTGCCCTTGCAGTAATTTTAAAAGCAGGATTAGACGGCATAAAAAATAAAATAACACCCCCAAAACCTGCAAATAACATCAACATATACGAACTTTCCGTTAAAGAAAAATCCGCTATGGACATTGATATCCTGCCATCTACCCTAAGAGAAGCGATCCAGGAATTAAAGAAAGATAAGGTAATACTATCTGCTCTTGGCGATCATATAACTAAGAAATACATAGAAGCCAAAGAAAAAGAGTGGGATGAGTATCGAATACATGTAACCGATTGGGAAATTAAAAATTCGTTACCCATTTATTAATTTTTACACATTCTTTTCAAAAAGTACTGGACTAAATCACTATAAAGAAGCTTCTTTTATAAGAAGCTTCTTTTTGATATAATTTAAATGATGAAATTAAAAAATAGAAGAGATGAAATATTAAAAATTTTAGTAACAGAATACATTAAAACAGGACAGCCAGTAGGATCAACAAGAATAGCTGAAAAGTTTTGTATCCCTATTTCTTCTGCCACTATAAGGAACGAAATGGCAGAGCTTAAGAATTTGGGATATATATATCAGCCTCATATTTCTGCAGGCAGAATTCCAACAAGCAAAGCATATCGCTTTTTTATTGAAACTTTTTTAAAAGAAAAGAAAGAGAAAATCATAAAAAAAATAGAAATTTCCGCCACTGAAAAAACAAAAGACCTTAATTCTGTGTTAGAAAAAGTATCGGAATTTATGTCCAAAAGCACAAAAGAAATTGCCCTCGTACTGTCCCCTGAAACAGAAGACGAACACATTAAATATATACATTTTTTTGCAATAAACAACCAAAATGTATATACCGTACTGGTCGCTGACACCTATACTTCGGAAGCAGCTCCTATTGTCAAAACAAAAACATCCACGAATGAATTGCTCTTAA